>DUBO01000015.1 GCA_012960245.1 Candidatus Binatota bacterium
GTCGGCGCAGGCACGGTCGTTGTCGGCGCGGGCACGGTCGTGGTCGGCGCGGGCAGCGTCGTTGTCGGCGCAGGCACGGTCGTTGTCGGCGCAGGCACGGTCGTGGTCGGCGCGGGCAGCGTCGTTGTCGGCGCTATCGGGTTCGGCATATCCTCTTCGTCTGGATCGTCGATGTCTTCGAAATCCCCAGCGCTCGAGTCTTTGAAAAAGTCAGCCGCCGCCGTCGTATCCCCCGTGTACGCGGTGGGTATAAATGTCGACTCGTCATAACCGCAGCCGTTCCAGTCGGGCATGGGCGTAAGCATGGGCTTGAGATCGCCACTGTCGATGTCCCACCGCATCAGCATCGCGTGATCCTCATGCTGGGTGTTGTGACAGTGCTCCATGTACGAGCCGGAGAACTCCCTGAAGCGAATGATGAAGTCGATATCGCTGCCGCTGTCATCCATGCGCCCGATGCGATAGATGTCCTTGCGACTAAACTCCTCCCAGGCCGGCGGATCCTCGCCATCGCGCTTCAGGATTCGACCTTCCTCGAAATGCACGTGCACGTTGTGACTCCAGCCACCGCCGGTCGACAGGTGCCAGATCTCGACATCGCCCTTGGACGGCGACGCAGTGACCCGGTGAGGATCCATGCCAAAGCCCATGCCGCCGTCTGCTTTGATCGTCCATGGAGCCTTGTCGGTTCCGTTGCTTCGCCCAAAGCGGAACGTGCGATGGGTAGCATTTGCGATCTCTTCTTCGGTGAAATGAGGCATCGGGATCATCGCCTTCTTACCCTTCACGTAGTCGGCAGGGTCCATGCTCAGGTCGGTGTCCGCGTACTCGTGCACCCGTATCTCCATGAACTTGCCCACCGCCGAGTCGCAGCCGTCGTACTCGCCGGCCAGTATCTCCGCGAGCGAAATAGCCTGGTGCGGACGCTTTCCGTTCTTGTGCTCGAGCACGTTGACCATGTACAGCTTGTCGCCCGGCTGGTAACGGCTGAAATCCACGACTATGTCGTAGCGTTCGGCTATGGCCTGGGTGGGAAGTATCCCGTTGTGATCCTGCAGCTCGCCGTCGCGATCGAGATCCATGCTACCGTCAAAAGGCACCGCGTGCTCGAGGATGTTGCCGTCGTTGGCGATCATGTGAAACGGCACCCGGTCGTAGCTTCCATCGGCATTCTCCTTTACGATAGCAATCCGCATGAAGCGCGACACGTCGCCGTTCAGAATTCGCATTCGGTACCTGCGCGCGCGCACATCGAGGAAGGGCTTGTACAGCCAGTTCACCGTCATGCGGTCGCCCACGAAGCCGTCCGGGTTAAAAATATTAAACCAGAGCTGGCCTTCTTTGCCGTCCGAGGTGTCCTGCCCCCAGGCCTTGCTCGCCACCAGGACCTGCAGATCATAGTCGCGATTGCCCCAGCTCAGGTGGGTGCCGCTTGGCAGCCTCAGGTTTACGCCGTCGTCGATGGCCTCGTTGCCGCGATCCAGGGCGCTGTAGTAGTTCATCATCGCGGCGTTGCCCTTGTAAACATTCTGGGCAGTGTAATCGAGCATGTGATCGTGGAACCAGTGCGTGCTCATGGTCTCGCGCCAGTCACCGGGGATCTTGATATACCCCTCGGCCGGACACGTAACCGGCACCTGCCTCCCCTGCTTGGAGATAAGCATAACCTCGAGGGGTTCACAGGGAGTCGACGCACGAGGATCTGTCGCATCGGTATTTATCGAGTCGTGCCCCGCCAACACCATGGGCCAGTGGTAGTCATAAAACTGGCCTGGCAGAAAGAAAGACTGCGTGTAGCCGTCGCTCTCGGCCGGGTTGTGGCCATTGTGCTCGTGGGTAGAGATGAAATGGTTACCAAAGCCCCGGTTGTTCGAGAACTCGACCGGCAGCGTATTGTGATGTCGAAACAGTATCGACTCGCCGTACCTGGCCATCAGCAGCTTGGGAGGCAGCGTGCCGTCAAAGGTCCACAGCGTTGGGGCCTCCTGCACCGGCATGGCCGGATGAAAACGTATGTCTATTCCGGCACAGGACCCCTGCAGCTCGCCGGTTTCATCCTCGACCCCGCGGAAGTACAGACCGAACGGTCCCCACTCGGTCTCTTCCGAGAAACCGTGCATCTGCAACGGGTCACGCAGACCAAGATTGGGGCGCGAGCAGGCCTGGGCGGTTTGGAAAAACTTCTGGGGGAAGAACTCGTCCCAGCGCTGGTGAGCGTACTCTTCTCCCGGTGGGCGTCCATCGCAGTAAGACGACAAATCGTTGCCCGGCAGGGGCACGAGCGGGCCGGTCATGGTCTCGATGACCGACTGCCAGGGATTGCTCACCTCCATGTTGCATTCCCGGGTAGGAAACGGGTGGAGTTCCTGGGCCAGGAAGGCGTCCAACGCCAGGCTGTCTGGCGCGCTCCTGGTGTCCGGAGGGACGGGTAACGCCATCGTGCAGTCGCTACAGGGCTCGCCAAGCTTCTGTGTGCCGAACTCCTCGAACCTTAGAAAGGGCTGGTCAAACTCGCCCGCCCCGAACAGGGGGCTGGCGGTACCCCCGGTGGGTACATCGCAGCTGCTGGCGGATGCCGGCGTGGCGGTGGCTATTAGTATTCCAGAAGAAAAAACTACTGCTGCTACAAAAATACGCGCGTGCGCTGACTTCCCTCTCATGTGCGTTCTCCCCAGCTGAGTTCATGTGGAAGTGGTGCCTCAAAAGCCCTACTTACTTATGTCCACAAAACAGCGTATCTCTAGATCGCCTATTGGGCGGCGCCTGTCACCCCCCCCTACGGGTATTTTTGCGTTACCCTCAACTTAACGTCCGTTTGACCCCCCGGACGGGGGTTAAGAATGTATTAAACATTAGAAAAACGTTTGAACCCTTACCGGTTTTAGAAAATGCCCGGCAAAATAATGCAGATTGGCCCCCCCCCTTTCTGAGGGGGATGCATGGGGAAGTAAGATATAGCGTCTGCTATGTAGACTGGGGCAGCGGGGTGCTAATCCCCCCCCCTGCTGCTCACTCACCGGTCGGCTCGACGCCGAATATCGCTCCACAGGCAGACGACAGGGGGACTCTGTCGCGTTGCGCTGTATGAACTCCATCAGGTCACGAACGTCGATGTCGTTGAGCCCGAGCCTGGGCCTGGCCAGCCAGTCGTACTTTTCGTACTTGCCCATGGCCGCGCGTTCTCTGGTCAGAGGCGCCTCCAATCCAAATGATTGCGCGGGTAAACCACTGGCCCCAAGTCAGCAAACAATCTAGATTAAAACACGGTGAGAGATAACGCTGACAAGCTCGAACAGGCCTTCAACCGCTGGATAAAAACCCAGCGCCAGGCCTTTGACATCATGCGAGGGGCCGCAGCGACTGACCGTGAAGAAGACCTCGCCGAGGGGCATCGCTGGCTGACCCGCATCAGCCGGATTGCACTCGACTGGGTCGTCGAACGGGGCGACCCGCTTCACCCCGCGCTGTTCGGCAGCCAGGACGAGTACAACAAGCTCATGGGTGACAACCCGGACGTGAACTACCACTTCTGCGTTCTCGACCCTTCCCGCCGATACCGCCTGCACGGCAGCCGCGGGGAGGCGAGTTACGTGGGGCTTACCTTCGGCAGCGACATTTTCGGCAGCGGAGGACTCGGTGGAACCACCGTGCAAAGAGACCTGGATTCGTTCGAGGCCACGGCCGACGGCGACTGCGACATCGTGCTGGGCGGATCACCACGGGACGACAACTGGATAGAACTGCCCCCCGACACGGCCCACCTGGCCATTCGTGAGACCTTCCACGATCGGTCGACCCAGCAACCCGCGTGCTTGTCAGTGGAGCTTATAGACCCCGTGGAGCCGCCCCGGCTTGGGGCCGATGACTTTGCGCACTCGCTCGAACGCGCGGGAAACTTCCTGCTCACCGTGGTCAACATGTGTGTACAGACCTACGAGAAATCGGGTCTGCTGGTCAACGCCTTGGCCGGCGCTGCGGGAGACTCACACACGCGCGATGGGCGGGACCAGATACGTGGCCACGCCGACGCCGACATGCACTACATGGGGGGCCGTTTCAGGCTCGAGGCTGGCGAAGCGCTGGAAATCAAGATTCCGCCGGTGGAGAAACCGTTCACCTACTGGGGGCTGACACTGCTCAACCCCTGGCTGGAAAGCTACGACTACCGCTTTCGCAGGATATCGATGAACGACCGCCAGGCCCGCCGCGACGCGGACGGTGGGTGGACGCTGGTCGTGGCAGCCGAGGATCCGGGGCGGCCCAACTGGCTCGATGCCGGCGGCCGGAGCGAAGGCATGATGCTGCTGCGTTGGGTAAAGGTCACCGACCCCCCGCTACCGGAATGTCACCTCGTAGACCTCTGACGCGATTACGTCCGTTTTAGATCCTGACAACCACCGAGGATCCGTGGCCGAACAGGCCCTGGTTGGCGCTCACGCCCACGCGTGCACCCTCCACCTGGCGGCCATCGGCCTGCCCGCGCAACTGCCAGGTCAGCTCGCAGACCTGGGCTATGGCCTGGGCCGGTACGGCCTCGCCAAAGCAGGCCAGGCCACCGCTGGGGTTAACCGGCACGCGACCGCCCAGCGTGGTGTCGCCATCGTTGAGCAGGCGCTCGGCCTCGCCGGGGGCGCACAGTCCCAGGTTTTCGTACCAGTCAAGCTCAAGCGCCGTCGACAGATCGTAGACCTCGGCGGTGTCGACCTCGTCGGGGCCAATGCCCGCGTCCTCGTATGCCGCCGCCGCGATCGAGTCGCGAAAACTACGCCCCGGCAGGGGCACTCCGTGCGCCGAATCGGTCGAAAAATTGGGCATCTCGATCACCGTGTTCGGATAGGTGGGCGTTATCGTAGCAACTCCCGCCACGCGTACGGGGTCGGTGGTCATGCGGCGGGCGTAATCCATGCTGGTGAGCACCATGGCGGCGCCACCGTCGCTGGTGGCACAGATCTCGAGCAGGTGCAGCGGCTCGCTCACCAGCGGTGAGGACAGCACCTGCTCTTCGGTGACCTCCTTGCGGTAGCGGGCGCGCGGGTTCTCGAGCCCGTGGCGCGAGTTCTTCACCTTCACCCTGGCAAAATCAGCCGAGGTGGCTCCGTACAGGTCCATGCGGCGGCGGGCGTAGAACGCGAAGTAGGTAGGGTTGGTGGCGCCCAGCAGGCGAAAGCGCAGCCAGTCGGGGTCGTCGCCGCGCTCACCCTTGTTGGGCGCGAGAAAGCCCTTGGGCGTGGTGTCGGCGCCGATTACCAGGGCCACTTCGCACTTGCCCGACAGTATCTGCGCGCGGGCCAGGTCTATGGCCTGGGCACCGCTGGCGCAGGCGCCGTAGCAGCTCGCCGCCTGGTTGCCGGTAAAACCCAGCGCCTGGGCAAAGGTGGCCCCGGCCACGTAGCCCGGGTAGCCGTTGCGCATGGTATCGGCACCGGCCACGAACTGGATGTCTTTCCATGACAAGCCGGCATCGGCCAGCGCGTCGCGGGCAGCCACCTTGCCGTACTCAACAAAGTTGCGCCCCCACTTTCCCCAGGGGTGCATGCCAACGCCAAGCACGGCCACGTCGCGCGACATCAGCCCTTTCCTCCGGTGGCCGGCTGCCACTTCCACACCAGGTACTCGTTGTCGTCGTCCTCGTAGAGGGTGCCCAGCACCAGCTCTACGGGGTCGCCGACCTTCACTGTCTCGGGGGCAACACCGTCGGCGAGCTGGCCCAGGATGACCATCTTTTCTTCCTCGAGCTCGACGGCCAGCACGGTGTATGGCTCAAACGGTTCGGGCGACATGTAGGGCTCGGGCGGCTGGTAGTGGTTGGTGGCCAGCGACCACACGCGCCCCCTGCGGCTGAGCTCGACCGGCTCGCGCTCCTCAAACGGGTGGGCGGGGTTTGCCGAGGTGGCCATGGATGGCGGGAAAAAATAGCTGCCGCTGTCTACCCCGCGCGTGCCCAGCAGGCGCGGCTCGTCGGCGTCCATCGTAAACCAACCCTCGGCTGCCGCTACCCTGTTCT
>DUBO01000016.1 GCA_012960245.1 Candidatus Binatota bacterium
CCCCCCCCCAGGTGGGGGTTTTTGGGCCGGTGTCGGGCTCTCCAGCACGCTCAGACAACGAATGGAAAACCCAGATTCCTTGCTGGCGAGGCCTCTGTAGACGCTGCCAAGGTTGTATCCCAGTCCCGGATGGAGTCTCGGAAACTGGGTTCAGAGCTGCGGCCATGCACCATCCACTTGAACGGCCAAGGCTGTAAGCAGGGCCTTTCTCACTCGCAGACACCGTCACCGTCATTGTCTGTGATGCAGGTTCGGAAGAGATCGGCGGTGTTCGCGTCCCGGTTCTTGGGCCGCCGCCACTTGGTTCCGCCGTCCCGATCCCATTCGAAGCCGATGCCCTCGCTGACGTGGATACCTCCACCCCCAAAGCCGCTGGCTAAACGCACCTCGAAGTCGAACGAGCCGCCGTAGTCGAAGTCGACCGTGCTGGTGGTGATGGTGTCCCAGGCAGCGTCGTCGAGGACCACCTGCCCGCCCACCTCCAGCAAGATGGTGTCCATGAAGTGCTCTCGGAACGACATCTTGCCGTCGGCGTCGTAGATCTGCCCCGTGTAGACGACAGTCCAGTGCTGCTGCCACGGCCCGTTGGGCTCGGCCCGGTTCGTCCAAGCCGCGTTGGGCCCGCCCTCGAGCACCACCGGCACCACGGTCCCGTCCCCCTCGGTCAACTGGAATTTGGCCCCCAGGGGACATACAGACGGCACGGCGGCCGGGGTGAAGGTCATGTCCGTGACGTTTGCGTTGGTGACGAAGTGGTCGAGGCTGGTCACGGCCTCACCCGCTTCCGTGAAATTCTCGAAGCTAAAGTTCGAAAACAGGGCACCACCGACTTCGTCTCCCCATAAGATGTCGCTGTACTCACCGTAGAGCACGTTGTTCGTGGAAAAATTAGACGGCGGGATGTTGTAGTGCTTCTTTAAGAAGGATGGCGCCGACAAGGACACGGTCGTCCTCTTCGACGAAGCTCGAGCTGCGCTGACGTAGAAGCGCACATCATCCGTCACGGAGTCACCGGGAACTCGTAGTAGGCGAAGCCGCCGACGCCCAGGTCATTGACCAGCCAGGGGATGTCGCCTGCCGCGTCCACCATCGAGACCCAGGTCGCGGTGCTCGCCGACTCTGTGGTGATGACGATCTTTGCATTGACGACGGCGACGTTGGTGATGGTCGCACCGTCCGAGAGCGAGAAGTAGGACTCGGCTCCTGTCTGCAGCGTCATCGCGCCCCCCGTAGCGCCGTAATCGATCTCGAGCGTCGTTGGTGAAGTCCACGTCGCGCTTTGAGGGTTGGGAGCGTCGATGTTCCCAGGGGGCGTCACGCCGTAGATCTCCCGGCTGACGATGCGGCTCATGCGGTCGCCCCACTCGGTATACGCGATGGAGTAGAAGTGACAGCCGTCATGGCCGCTCACGCCCGTGGTGCTCATGCTGGCGGGCACCTTGGGCAACAGGGTCGGCAACTCGCGTTGGACGTTTCGGCTCCAGGTCGGATTGCCGCAACCCGCGCGAATTTGAAACGGAAAGACGCCCTCGACGTTCGGATAGTCCTCGAGCCACGCGGTGTACATCGTCGTCCAGAGGCCGAGATAGGTGTTGTAGGCCATGGTGGTATCCTCCTCACCCTGGTGCCAGAAGATGGCTCGCACAGCGTCTTCGACTCCGGCCTGACGCACACGCCAGAGCAAGCGGCCGTAGATCGTGTCTGGATTCTCGGGGTTGGCGTCATCCCGCAGGTGCTCTGCGACCGGGGTTCCGCCAACCGCTCCGTTGAACACGAGGATCGGGATACCATGTTCATCTTTGAGATTGTTGGCCAATTGAAGTCCCCACTGACCGATCGAGCCAATCCAGGCGCCGGCCTCAGCGACGGCGATATTGAAGCCGTACACGCTCGTCACCGCGGAGCCGCTGGTTCCCCAGCTGCGAACGAAGGTGTTGACCCCATTGTCCGCGGTGTTTTCGTCGTGGTGATCAGGAGCTTGAGCGTTGGACTGCCCGTCGAGCAGAATGGCATCGCCACACACGATGTCCTCGATTTGATCGACGGTGCGAAAGAAATCGTTGCTGTAGGTCCACTCGATGAACACGTCATAGAGCGCCAGCTCTGCGTCGATGGTCTGCGTGATCGAAAACACCGGCGAGGTGCTGCTGCTGGCGCTGTACGCCACGCCATCACGCGTCAGCCGGATGCGCGCCTCGGTGGCGCCACCGGTCAGCTGACCGCTGACCGTGACCTGGCACTTGTTGTTGCCGAGATCCCGTGTCAGAAAATGTAGAGCCCCCGGCGCTTCGGTGACCGTCAAGCCACACGTGGGGCACTCCTCGTCGATCGGGTCGTCACACCAATCAAGCCACGTATAGCCACTGTCAGGGTCGCAGGGACAGGCCAGCCCATCGCCGCTTGAAGCGAGGGTGGTGCAGTTCGCGTTGTTGGCATCACAGAAGGTCAGGGCCCCCACGAATTCGTTGACGCAAAAGTCTGCTGGGCTGTCGATGAGCTCGCCGCCGATGGTCACATTGTCGAAGACGAGCTCCGAGATCATGGCGTCTGCTCGGCCATGGAGCATGTTGGGATGGCCCAAGACGCTGTTGGCTGCGATTTCGATGTTCTTGAAGACGATACCCGTAATGTCCCCTGGCAATCGTTGTTCGTAGAACATGCAGGTGGATGGGCCCTGCCAGGCCCCATTGGCCGCCAGGCAGTTCCACTCGGTGACATTGGCGCAGGTCTCCTCAACGTCATCCCAGGTCCCCCCTCCTTCCAGGCAGTATTTCTCTTCCGAGTCGGAGCTGAAGATCTTGTTGTTGTAGGGATCGCCGGCCTGGGTGAGGATATAGAAGGGCTGAAGGGTGGGAAAGGGGTCGTGAACCTTGATGTTCTGAAAGACCAAACCGGGACCGCCTGGACCTCCACCCTCTGCCCGTATGCTGAAGATGCGACCGCCATTCCAGAGGTCCCAAGCGCCGCGTGAGTAGAGGACATCACTGTCCTCAATCACAACAGTGGGCGCATCCAAGCCACTCGCATGGCAGCCCACTTCGCTGGTACAACCCACGGCGGTCATCAAGAACGCGGTACCGTTTGCGTCGTTCCACATGGTCACACGACTGAACCCGCGTCCACCCACATAGGACGAGTCGTCCTGGGTGCGTATGAAGCTGTCCTCGATCCTCACGTTACCGAAGGGATTGATGCCGTCCCCGTTGGCACGCCAGGTGAATATCTTGACCCAGCGAATATCCGTAGGTTGGGACGGATCGTAGCCTGCATAGAGCATCAAAGAGTGGTGAGCGGAGTCCGCGATGGTAATCCCTTCCACAGATGTATCGTATGCTCCCGCGATGTTGATGGGGTTATGCATCGTCTGGTCGATCAGGGGAGGGGTGGTGTGGAGTGGGTGCGCCAGGCGCGCTCCCGAAAGCGTTCCGGAGCCGAAGATCCGAATGTTGTTACCGTCGTTCCAGTCGTTGTTGCGGAGGGCTCCATAGACCATGGCGTCTCCCGGGAGGTAATAGCTTTTTCCCAGGTGGACGGGAAAACCCGCGCCAATATCGTGGATGCCGGGCTCAAAGTAGAGAATATCCCATCCATCGCCATTGAGGTCGATGCTGGCAAGGTTCGTTCCTCCTGCCTCAACAACCTGAACTCTCTGATCCAGGGGATGCGGCCGATCCTGAAGCGACGGGTTGCTAAAGATGGTGAGGGTGTGAATGGGAGGCCCCTCGTAGCCATAGCCGGTATGCTGACTGTCCATTTGTCCGTCAATATCCACCGTGATTTGCACTGGATCGCTGATGGTAACGAACACTTTGCCACCGACCACCGTAGAGGTGCCCTTGCGCGCGGGATGTACGACACCCGTGGTGATTAGGGTCCCATCCACCCTGGAAATTTCGATCTCAACGGGATGGTTATAGGGCATTTCAAAGTTGATATAGGTGTTTGTCCATCCGGCGAGAGCGTCAAAATAACCGCCATGGCCGAAATCGTCACCACATTGCGCAGCGGGGCTGGGCTGATCTGCGCAATCGTATTTGCACACACCGCTCGCGTGGACACCGGCAGGGTACTGGCAGTACATATTCGTGGCGCAGTCGTTCGAGTGGATGCATGCATCGAGGACGGACGCGCTGCTGCTGCAACTACTGGTGCACAACCCGCTCTTGGCGCCGGTGATGAACGCAAAGGGCGTAAGCCATTCGCTGACGCCTACAGAGCGAAGCCGAAAGCTATAGGTCGGGGACGGCGCCAGCCCGGGCACTGGACCGTCAACGTGGAGGTGATCGTTACCGGAGGGGGCCTGACACGTCGTCCCTCCCGAGCAGATCAGGCCGGACTGACAGTAGGTATTGGCGGCGCTGCAATCGCCGCCCAAGGACACTTCTGTCTGACAGAAGCCCTGGTAGCAAGAAAGCCCCGATGCGCAGACGGTGCTGGCAGCAGAGCAGCTACCGCCGGCAGCCACTTCCATCTGGCAGGTGCCCGCCGTGCACGCCGATCCCACAGGACAGAGGGTGTGGGCGTGTGTGCAATCTCCGCCCAGCGCCTGCGATAAGTGGCAGATATTGGCGCTGCAGACCAGGCCGGAGATGCAGGACGCACTGGCGCAGTCACCGCTGTAGGGCACACCCACTTCCGTGCGGAACACATCGGCCGTGTTCGAATCAGTGTTTTGGGGTTTTTCCCAGTTGGTGCTGCCTGCAGGATCCCATTCGAAGCCGATGCCGTTGGCGACACCGGCACCACCCACACCGTTGTGCAGGCGAAGCTCGAAGCTATGCCAGCCGCCGCCGCCGCAATCTACCGAGCTTGAGGTCTCACTCCACCAGTCGGTATCATCGAGAACCGTTTGGCCACAAACTGTCAGCTTGACGTTGTCGTCGAAGTCCTCGCGGAAAGCCATCTGGCCATCGGCGTCGTAGATCTCTCCCGAGTAGTTGATGGTCCAGTCGGCCTGCCACGGTCCGCTTGGCTCCAGCAGGTCCGTCCACGCCGCGCTGGGCCCCAATGGATCAATTCCTCCCACCGCCCCGGAGTTTGAGCTGACGGTGTCCAGGTTCCCCGGGTTGGGGCTTGTGCTGGTGCCGGAAGGGGCGTCTACGCCGCCGGCCCGCAAGCCCGTCACGTACTGGAGCTCAGTTGGGTCGCCACAATCCCGAGTGAGTCCGTCCGCCTGGTTGATCAGCTGGCAGACGTCGATGGCAACCTCCTCGGCCACGCAGTCGGCGTGGGCCTCTGCGGTGCAGCCGGGCAAGAGGCTGTCGAGATCTAGACCCTCGTCACATTTCGACACGCTCCTGCCGATCCCTCCATTGGCGCCCAGGCACGCCTTGGCAATCTTGCCCTTTTGGTCCGGCTGCGGCGCGTCGCCGCCGCCCTGGCATTGATTCTCGAGTTCTTCGGCACTGTCGACCGACCCGTTCTTGAAAGCCGCTTTCGCACACGAGGTAAATTCCTTGAGGCGGGTCGACTGGCACTTTGTCGCCGCCTTCCACACTTTTTGCTGGCACTTTGCCCCAGCCTTGTCCGTCAACGCCGTCAGGAGAACTCCAGAGTCGAGATCGGCTCCGAAAATGTCGTGAGAGAGTTCAACCGCCTTGGTTGTACCTGCGCCGTTGACCGTCGAGGCATCAGTCGCCGCGTAAGAGGGGAAGCGGCTCACGCCCCCCTTGTCCAGGCCGACGCACGCCTTCTGGAAGTCGGCAATCGTCTTCTGCGTCGCCTTGCCGATCTTTCCTTTTTCGTCGGCGATCGCACAGCCCTCGAGCGTCACGAGAGTGGGATCGGACTTGCTGAGGGGCTTGCCGCTGGCATGGTTCTTCAGGCACCCGGCGATCTGCTTGGCGACGGTCGCGTCGACCTTTGTCATACCCTTGTTCAGACTGCTCACGCATTTCTGCTGGTCCTTGGTGAGTAGCTCGGCGTGGGCGTCGCCGATACCGGCCATGGAGATGGCCGCAAGCGTTACGGTGATGGCGACTAAGATGTTGGTGAGTTTAATGGTAGATCCCCCCCGGCGACCCGCGACCCTACCACCACTGCCGACCTCCTGTCTAGGGGTTCGACCCCCCCAGGTGGGGGTTTTTGGGCCGGTGTCGGGGTCCGAGGGCGTCCCGTCAGAACAGGAACCAACCGGCGATTCCTGCTGCGGGGATAACCGCGACAAGCCCGATCTCGAAACGCACCAGGGCGACGAACGCCACCACCATGATCAGCAACGAAGGCAGGATCGTCGATACGTACTCGGCTACAGGGACCTGGCCCTGCGGCACCGAGTTCCCCAGTATTATGACGCCGGCGACGGCGATCATGCCCACCACGGCCGCTCGAATTCCGCGCAGGGCTCCCTGCGCGCGACGGCTTGCCTTGATGTGGTCAAAAACCTGGGAGGCGGCAATCATCAGTACGGCCGGCGGGCCGAAGATAGCCGCCGTGGCAACCAGCCCGCCGACTATTCCCCAAAGCGGGCCATGTTGTTCCATTGCTACCTTCTGTCCGATGAACGCCGCGCAGATCACGATAGGCCCGGGTGTCATCTGGCTGAAAGCAATACCGTCGTTGAACTCTGCGACGGTCAACCAGCCGGCGTCTGTGACCACCGCGTCCATGATCAGCGGGATGAAGACGTAACCGCCGCCGAACAACAACACGCCTAATCCCCCGAAGGTCAGACCGATCTGGGCGATGCCGTCGGGGTCAAGGGGAGGGGCCGCGAGGTAGAGTCCGGCAAGGGACAGTGGCAGGGCAACCATGGCGAGCAGGCGGGCAACGGGTAACGGTGTCCCAGGAGGCGGCGGAGAATCGTCCGGTTGCAAAAGCGCCATGCCCGCGATCGCTGCACCTGCGAGTATGCCCAGGTTGACCCACAGCTTGATCGATGGGGGCGAAACGAACAGGAGCACCGCTGACCCGACGGCGAGTAACCAGGTGAGGGGTTCCCGTACGCACTTGCCCCACATGCGTAGAACGACACTGAAGATCACTGCCGATACCGCGGGAATCAGGCCGGCAAAAAACCCGTCCAGCACCGCCATGTCCTGTGCGACTCCGAAGTACAGGAAGGTCAGGATCGTAACCAGGACGTAGGTGGGCGTCAGGATGCCCACCACGGAAGCAAGTGCCCCGAGCGATCCGCCGCAGCCATACCCGACGTAAGCCGCCGTGTTTACCGCCTGGGGACCGGGAAGAACGTTGGCAAGCGAGATACCATCGAGCATGTCCTCCTGCTCGATCCAGCCGAGGCGCCGGGCAAACACGTCCTCGACCACGGAGATCACGGCCATGAAGCCGCCAAACGAGACGCAGCCTATCTTGAAGAATTCCCAGCCTAGTCGCAGGGGGTTTTTCCGGCTGGTGGGCGCAGGAGTCATGGTCTCATGCAAAGCGCACGATGAGGTGCTCGGAGATTGCCCACAGGATCCTGACCGCAATGCCGGGGTCGTTCTCTTCGAGCGCGGCGAAATCCTGCCGGCGCAGGTGAAACACCCTGGAAGTTGTCAGCGCCCGCACGGTGGCTGTTCGTGGCTTTCCGGTAATGAAGCCCAGTTCGCCGAACGGCGCGCCGTCGGCCAGGACGGCGATCTCCTCGTCGTCCTGCAGCACTTCGAGTGAACCGGAAATAACGAAGAACAGGTCGTTTGTCGGTTCCTCCTGCCACATCACCGTGTCACCGGGCTCGTAGTGCCGCTCTTCGAGGTAGGCGAGCAGCCGAAGGATCTCGGCGTGGGAGAGCCCCTTGAGGAAGTAGACGCGCTCGGTGAGGAGTGAGAGCTGGTGCTGCCGTCGCTCGAGGTCTTCGCTGTCCATGAAGGCTTTCTGCGATTCCTTGGACCGCCGGTTTTCTTCGTCGAAGCCGGCGAGGTCTTCGGGGGTGAAGACCTGCTCCTGGCCCGGCTGGGTAAAAACACGCTCGTAGCCCAACTGGTCAAGTACGTCTCCGGCGACGGACTCGATGATACGGACAGACTCCTCGCTCATCTCGCGAAGAAATTTGCGCGAGTTGTCTTTCATGACGGGCTGGTCGAGGTTCTGCCATAGTTGGCTCTTGCTGGCCGTGCTCACCGCATCACTGGAATCGTGGAAGCTGAGCATTTCTTCGCGGAACGGGATGTCGAGGAACTTGCAGCAATCGCGAAGAATATTCTCAGGGTTCTCCAACAAGTCCTCGTAGCAGAGGCTGAAGAACCGTTGCGGTCCTATGCGCTCGCGCTCGGACAGGCACATGCGCTGTAGTTCAGCCCATCGCCTGGCAATGTGATACGGATGCTTCTCGCCGATGACGGCCTTGGTGAAGGACAGGGTGACGTCCCTGCCATCCCGGTAGAGGTAAATGTATTTCGGGTCTCCGAAGTAGGCATCCAGCTGGGAAGCGAACTCGATATAGCCCATGCTTTTACAGGCCCACATGTCCTGCCCGTGGGCTTCGGCATAGGTGTCCATTATCGCTCCGAATATGGCCACCAGTGAGCGCTCGCGACAGCGCGATGCGATGTCGGCCCGGTCGAGCGTCTCCAGTGGGTTCCACGGAACGGGATTGCGCTCGATGAGAGCGCAGCAGTCATCGACGAGCTGATGCCAGTTGGAGTCCTTGGAGATGTCGCCGAAAGACGCCACCAGGGGCATCATGCGCGTAAGAACGTGTGCGGGGTGGGGCGCGGCGATTCCTGCCTGCGCGAGCATAAGCCTGAGCAGGTTGGAACCGGATCGCTGCTCACCGACGATGAAGACTGCTTTCATGTTGCGCAACCATTTTTGATTGTCGGCTATAAATCAAGGCCCGCGGTCCGGCCCCCCCCGCGGTGGTACTGGTCGCTGCCTCGGTGTCGCGGCCGCCGCCCAGCCGCCCCACGCCAAGCGTCAGTAGGCGATTTCGAAGCCCGTCCCGCTACGCACGGGGCGCTCGTCGGTTACGACCTCGGCCACACGCGCGGCCGGTGGGCCCTGCCGCGCCCAGGCTACGGCCGACTCCACCGCTTTCGGGTCGCCCTCTATCTCGGCCTCGACGCTGCCGTCGGCAAGGTTGCGCACCCAGCCGGTCACTCCCAACTGTCGGCACCGGTCGGCCATGCAGTAGCGGAATGCCACGCCCTGCACGCGGCCGCTGATGAGCAGGTGCAGGCGCACACGTTCGCCCGTGTTACTTTCACCCGCGTTGCCTCCACCGCTGCCGTTCACCGCAGTGGCAGCTCGCCCTGCTCGCCGGCCGGGTCATCGGGGCCGGCGCTTTCGCCACCCAGCAGGCGCATGAGGCCGTCTTCGTCGAGCACTTCAACTCCCAGTTGCTCGGCCTTGCGAAGCTTGGAGCCCGGGTTTTCGCCGGCAACGAGATAGTCGGTGCGCTTGCTCACCGTGGAGCTCACCGTCGCGCCGGCGGCCTGCACCAGGTCCTTGGCGCGGTTGCGCGCGATCGACAGCGTGCCGGTGAGCACCACCGTCTTGCCCGACAGCGCGCTTGCTTCCGATGTGGCCAAGGTTATTTCGGGAGTCGGACGCAAGCCGGCCGCCACCAGTTCATCGAGCATCGTTCGGTTGGCCGGGTCGGCAAAGAAGGCCAGCAGCGAGGCCGCCATTTCGGGGCCTACCCCGTCTATGTCTACGAGCGCCTGTTCGTCGGCCCGGGCAAGTGCATCGAGGCTGCCGAAGGCGCGGGCAAGCGAGCGCGCTGCGCTCTCGCCCACGTGGCGTATTCCCAGCGCGAAGAGCAGGCGCGACAAGGGACGGTCGCGGCTGCCGTCAATCGCGGTGGCGAGCTTCTCGGCCGATTTTTCGCCCATGCGGTCAAGTGCTGCCACTGCCTCGGTGTCGAGGCGGTAGAGGTCGGCAAAACTCGCCACCATGCCGTTGTCTACGAATACCGCCACCAGCTTTTCGCCCAGGCCGTCTATGTCCATGGCGTTGCGCGAGGCAAAGTGGCGCAGGGTTTCGCGCAGTTGCGCGGGACAGCTGCGGTTGTTGCAGCGGTGGGCTACTTCTCCCTTCTGGCGTTTAATCGGCGAGCGACACGACGGGCACTTGCGCGGCATGCGAAAGCGCTTTTCGCTGCCGTCGCGCTCGTCGGCCAGCGATGAGACCAGCTGGGGGATGACGTCGCCGGCCCGCTCGACTACCACGAGGTCGCCCACGCGTATGTCCTTGCGCCGTATCTCGTCTGTGTTGTGCAGCGAGGCGTTTGATACCACCACGCCGCCCACGTTTACCGGCTCCAGCTCGGCCACCGGCGTTAACGTGCCCAGCCGTCCCACCGACGCGTTGATGGCCAGCAGGCGAGTGGTGGCCTGCCTCGCCTTGAACTTCCACGCCGACGCCCAGCGCGGCGAGCGCGACAGTTCTCCCAGTCGGCGTTGTTGCTCGAGGCTGTCCACCTTGATCACGGCGCCGTCGATGTCGACGTCGAGTTGTTCGCGGTCGCGCTCGAGCTCGCGGCACCAGGACAGTATGGCCGACTGGCCCTGCCTCCGGCGCACGCGCGGGTGCACCAGTACCCCGGCGCGTCCGGCCCAGGCAAGAAAGTCAGAGTGTTTTTCAAAGCCCACCGGTTCGCACACGCCGTGGCTGTGGGCGTAAAAAACCAGTGGCCGCGAGGCGGTGACCGCGGAGTCGAGCTGGCGCAGCGACCCGGCGGCGGCGTTGCGAGGGTTGGCAAACACCGGCTCGCCGGCCTCGTCGCGATCCAGGTTCAGGCGCGCGAAGTCAGCCTTGGCTATCACCACCTCGCCGCGCAGCTCGAGGCGCGCCGGGGGCTCGCGTCCGTCTACGGCGAGCAATTCAATCGGTACGCTGGCCAAGGTGCGCACGTTGGCCGTGACGTCTTCGCCCCTGCGGCCATCGCCGCGGGTACCGGCGGCCAGCAGGCGGCCGTCTTCGTAAAGCAGGTTGACGGCCACGCCGTCAAGCTTGGGCTCGAGCACAAAGTCGCAGCTCTCGCCTGACAGCCCCTTGTCCACGCGCTCGAGAAACTCGCCAAGTTCCTGCTCGTCGAACAGGTTGGCAAGCGACAGCATGGGCCGCAGGTGCGTGAACGGCTCAAAGGATTCGAGCGGCGCAGTACCCGGCCGCTGCGTGGGCGAGCCGGGGTGGCTCAGTCCTGGGTGCTCGGCCTCCAGCTGTTCGAGCTCTCTTAGCAGGCCGTCGTACTCGGCGTCGCTTATCGCGGGGTCGTCGAGCAGGTAGTAGCGCCGGTTGTGCTCTTCGAGCTCGCGGGCCAGCCGGGCGGCGCGCGATGCTGCCGGTCCATCGGCAGAACCGGGCTCGTTGCCGGCGTTGTAATCTTTGCGTGCCACCAGTGTTTTCTACCACGTGCACAGGCAGAATATAGGGCGGCGGGGTGCAGAAAGGGTCGCCACGCTAGGTTCCCGGGGGGTAGAATGAATGGATGTCCACCGCCTTGGCGGGGGAGGGGGTTACATGGCTGGCAATCAAGTGGCAAAGGCGCCTCACGGCATTACGGCTTATTTCCTGAGCCTGGTTTTTCTGGCCTCGGCCGGCCTGGTGCTGGCCACGGCCGGCCCGCCCGCCGGTCCGCCCGCTCCGATGCCGAGCTGGGTCGAATGGCCTGGCGGCGACCACGCTATAACTACCACCGAGGTCACCGTGGAGCAGTATCTCGCCTGCGTTGACGAGGGTGCCTGCGATCCGGCCAACCACCGCGACTGCAACTCGGCCGACCCCGCGCGCGTGTTGCACCCCATGAACTGCGTCAACTGGTTCGGCGCCTCCCAGTACTGCGCCTGGTCGGGCGGACGCTTGTGTGCCGAAGACGAATGGATCGATGCCTGCGGTGGCGCGGGCGAGGGTCGCGGCTGGCCTTACGGCTACGTGTTTGAAAGTGGCAGGTGCAACGTGCAGTCGACCAGCGAGCCGGTAGAAGGGCTCGAGAGGGCCAGCGCCCCGGTGGCCAGCATGCCCGGTTGCGAGGGCGGCCTGGGTGGCTTGTACGACATGGCCGGCAATGTGAGCGAGTGGCTGGCGGCCTGCAAGCAGGACTACTGCAAGTTTCGCGGCGCCGGTTATCTGAGCAACGATCCGGTCGACGTGTTTACCGGTTGTGGCGGCGTGTGTGCGGGCAACAAGAAGCCCTTCATGTCGGGCACGGTCGGGATACGCTGCTGCAGGGATATTACGGCCGGTTAAGCGGTCGAGGCGTCGTCCGTAGCGTCATCGTCCGTAGCGTCGCCGTCCGTAGCGTCGCCGTCCGTAGCGTCGCCGTCCGTAGCGTCATCGGCAGCCGCATCATCGCCATCACTGCTCTCATCAGCCGGCTCATCTCCCGATGCTTCGGCTGAATCCGATGCTTCCGGCGAATCTGGCTGTCCCAACCTGACTACGTTCTCGGCTTGCGGACCCTTGGGGCTGTCGGAGATTTCGAACTCAACCGGTTCGGCCTCCTCGAGCGAGCGAAAGCCGTCTCCGCCTATCGCGGAGAAGTGCACGAATACGTCAACGCCTCCATCCTGCTCGATGAAGCCGTAACCTTTAGCGTTGTTGAACCACTTTACCCGGCCTTGGGGCATACTTTTCCCTGCCGCGGTCGGCGCGATGCTGCGCCGGGCGAACCAGGTGACGCTAGGAGGGCAGACCCCAATTGTCAAGCGGCGGTCAGCTTATGACAGGGGTGTTACTCGGTTCCAGCCGCGTGGCGGGGTGGGGTTCATATGGGCGCTTCATTACAGCAATGACCTTGCCGGCGACCCCCCGCTGAGTGGATACTCCTCCTTGCCCGCAAAGGGCCAAGGAGGTCAAGTAAATGAACAACACAGTAAACAGGACGACAAGCAGGCAGGTGGTGGTTTCGTCGTGCAGACGGGTGTCGCCCGGGCGCAGGTTGCTGCCGGGGCTGGCCATGGCGGTGGGCCTGCTCGCGGTTTCCCTCGTGGCCGTGACACCGGCCGACGCCGTGGCGAAGACCGATATCAACCGGGCTGGCATCGAGCAGCTCATCGAGTTGCCCGGCGTCGGACCGGCCAAGGCCCGTGCCATTGTCGAAGCCCGCGAAGCCTCTCCTTTCAGTAGCGTTGACGATCTCGCCAGGGTGAGCGGCATCGGCCCGGCCACGGTGGATTCGCTGCGCGAGTACGTGATGGTGGCGCCGCCAGGCAAGAAAAAATAGCGGGTCGGTTGACGTGACTTCGACCGCCGGGGTCACGTTGATCGCCGTGTCGGACTGGCGGATAGGCTGGCGGCGAGTCGGGCTGCATGGTATTCAATCCGAATCCGCCGCCAGCCAATAGAGGAGAACGGCTTGTCTGCCGAAGAACAACTCAAAGCACTGTCGCTGTTCATAGCGTCGCGTAACGGCGCGACCGACGTCGACCTGTCTGCCTACCGGGCGCACACCGAGGGCTTCTCGATGGAGACCTTTTCTTTTGACGCCCGCTGGATCGAACCCGGTGGCGAGGTTTTTGATGGCCGCCTCATCGCCAGGGTACAGCCCGAGGCCGGCTTGCTTGAGCCCTACGATCTCAGGCCGCAGGTACTGGCCATGCGGGCAGTTCACGGCACAGTGGCCGTGCCCGAGTTGCTGTGGTTCGAAGAAGGGTCCGAGGTCCTGGGCGCTCCGTTCTACGTGAACCGTTTCGTTGCGGGCGACGTGCCCGTGCCCAGCGAAGGTCCCTCGGGCGAGCTGCCCATAGAAGACCCGCTTGAGCGCGAATCGCTGGCCCGCGATTTTGCGGGCAACCTGGCGGCCCTGCATCGCTTTGACTGGCAGGCAGCCGGGCTCTCGGAACTCGGCGGGCCCGACGGCGTTCCCGAAGACGGCCGCGACGCCGCGCGGCGGGCGGTGGCCAACTGGCGTGGCTACCACGAGCGCTCGCGCGCGGGTGCTGCGCCGATGATGGCGCGCGCTTTCAAGGAGCTCGAGGCGAGGCTGCCCCGGGAATCTCCGCTATGTCTTGTGCACGGTGATTACCGCACCGGAAATTTTCTGCGCGTGGGTGGCCGCATCACCGCTATACTCGACTGGGAAATGACTCACCTGGGCGACCCCATGGAAGACCTGGCCTGGGCCTGTTCGCGTATATGGCGCGGCCAGAGCGACATGCCGGGACTGTTGGTCGAGCGCGAGCGACTGCTCCTCATGTACTCGGAGGCGGGCGGGTTGGACATCGACGAGCAGCGGCTGGCCTTCTACGACCTGCTGGCGGCCGTCAAGATGTCGGCCATCATGACCACGGGCCTGCGCGCCTGGGCCGACGGCCGCACCAACGACGTGCGCATGTTGATGTTTCGCCACCAACTGGCCGGCCTGCAGGTCATCATGGCCGAGTCAGCCGGTGTAGTGGGGGCCTTGAGCTGAGCATGGCGCTGCTCGATCACGAAAAAATCATCGAGGCGCTAGCGGCCACGCTCGAAAACGAGGTGTTGCCGGCACTGGGCCAGGGCCCGGCCCGGCTGCAGCTCTACTCGGTGCTCGACGTGCTGGAAAACCTTTCGGCCTATCTTGAGTGGGGCGGGCAACTGGCCGAACTCGAGGTCGCCGCCTGCCGTCGTGCGGCCAGCCAACTGGCGGGCTTGCTCGAGGGTGAGCTGTCGGCGCGCTGCCGCGACTTTGCCGCGGAGACCGGCGGTGGTGATACCGCGCTCGAAACCGCCCGCACGCTGCTCGTCGATGTCATCGAGAGTCCGGCCTTCGACTCGCCCGAGGTCAGGGCGGCGGTGGATGCCTGTCTTGGAGAGTCCGTGCTCACGGCGGCCATGTTTATGAAGCCGCCGCGACTTACCGAGGTTTCCAAGGGCTGAGCGCCCGGTCTTTCAGCGCGACGAGAAGACCGTACTGCGAGGAAGCCCGAAGAGCTTGATCCAGCGGCTGAAGGTGTCGTCGCTCAAGCGTTGCAGCTTGTCGATGTGCTGCAGCGTGTCGCTGCGTATCTGCTCGGGGTCTATGGCCCCGTTGAGATCGGTTATTTCCTGGCGGTTGTGCGGTACGGTGAGCCACCTTTCGACCATGGGCCTGTCTACTTCGAGGTGAAACTGGAACCCGTAGGCGGTGTCGCCATAACGGAAGGCCTGGTTTTCGCAGTCGGGTGAGCTGGCCAGGTGCACGGCTCCGCTGGGTATGTCGAAGGTATCGCCGTGCCACTGAAAGATGTGCTCGGTGTCCGACATGCCGGCAAACACCGGATCGTCAGCGCCCGCCGGGGTGGGGTTGATCTGGTACCAACCGATTTCTTTGCTGTGGTGCGGTCGCACATCGGCGCCCAGGGCGCGGGCCAGTATCTGCGCGCCAAGGCAGATGCCGAGCACGGGCATGCCCCGCTGCAGGGCTTCGGCCACCAGCTCGACCTCGACGGCCAGGAAGGGGTAGAGGTCCACCTGGTCCACGTTCATGGGTCCACCCAGGACGACCAGCCCGAAGTAACCGTCGAGACTGGGGCGGGCCGCGGGGTCGCGGTCAAAGTTGACGTAGCGTATGCGGAAGCCCGAATCCTTGAGCAGGGGGTTCAGGGTACCCAGCAGCTCATGGGCTACGTGCTGAAAGACGAGTATTTTTCGCATGTGGGAGCGGTGCCTCGAGCACCAGTCTAAGCCTAACACCTGGGGGCGTCCGCGTCAGCCGGCAATGCCGGGGCGCCAGCAGGCCCCGGGCCAACAAGCAGTGCGGCAGGGTGGGGGGCGGTGGCCCGCTCGCGCGAATGCGTTTATGCTCTAGGTTATGCGCGCCCCGGTTGTCAGCCTGTTCCTGCTTGCCTTGCTGTTGCCGGCAGCGTTTCTGCCGGCCTCCCTGGGCCAGGCCCATGCCGCGGCAGCTGCCCAGCTCGAAATTCTCAGTTTCGGCAGCGGCTCGAGCGAGATAAACGTGGTGCTCGACGGCGACAAGCTCTCGATGTTTGCCAACCAGGTATCGGCTGATCTCGTCATGCGTCATCTCAAGGCCGTGGGCGGGCCGACCTACAGCTCGCTTGAGCCCCTGACCCGGCCGATCAACCTGTCGCTGCACGGTGTCACCTGGGAGGCCATGCTGCGCAGGATGCTGATGGGCTACAACCTTTCGTTTCACTACAAGGGCTCGCGGGTGGATCACGTCAGGATACTGCACCTGACCCCGACCCGGCCTTACAAGACCCCGCGCTTGTTGCAGAGCCGTGCCGAGTGGACCCGCCAGGAGCAGGACTCGTTGGAGGCGCGTGCGCGCGCCGTTGCCACAAGCGCCAGGTCGGGCGAGGGCGCCGGCCAGCACTGAAGCCGGCCCGGCGGGCAGTGAACATGACTTTCAGCCGCAACGAAAAACACGTCCTCCAGCTGACAGCGGTCGGCCACTTCGGCGCCCACTTCGCCATGCTTCTTTTTCCGACCGTGGCCGTCGTGATGGCGGCCGAGGAAGGGCTGGCACTGGAGACCGTACTCGGATGGAGCTTTGCCGGTTTCATGCTCTTCGGCGCCGGAGGCCTGCCGGTGGGTTACCTGGCCGATCGCCTGCGCGCTGTCTGGGTGGTGAGGGTGGGGGTGATAGGCCTGGGCCTTGCCGTGATGGCAGTGTCGAGGGCCGACCCGGGCCCGGCCCTGGCCCTGTCGCTGGCCCTGGTCGGTGTGTTCGCCAGCCTCTACCACCCGGCGGGGCTGGGCCTGATCTCGAGAACCGTTGCCGCCCGCGGCGAGGCCCTGGGCATAAACGGAATGTTCGGCAACGTGGGCATAGCCGGCGCGCCGCTGGCAGCCCAGCTGGCTTGCTCGGCCTGGGGCTGGCGCGGTGCCTACCTGGTCTTGGGCGCGGGCCTGCTCGTGATGGGTCTGCTCGTGGCCATGCGCAGTATCAACGAGGCCGCACCGGGTAGCCTGACGGCCGACGACCAGCACGAAAGCGGCGAGCGCAGGCGACTGTTTCTCATACTGCTGGTGGCCATGACGTTCGGTGGCCTGGCCTACCGCGCCAACACCGTGGCCCAGCCGGCCTACTTTGACGCCAGGGTAGGGCAGATGGGCCACGGCGTGGCCACGTCGCTGGTCTACGGGCTGGGCATCCTCGGTCAATGGGCCGGCGGCCGCCTGGCCGATCGCTACGACCTTCGCATTCTTTATCTCTGCTTCCAGGCCCTGGCGCTGCCCTTCGTGTTGCTGATGAGCGTGTTGGCCGGCTTGCCACTGTTGGTCGCGGCGGCTGGCTACGTGTTTTTTGCCATCGGCATGCAGCCCATAGAGAACAGTCTCGTGGCACGCTTCACGCCCGACCGTTGGCGTTGCACGGGCTACGGCCTCAAGTTCTCGGTGGTGTTCGGCATAGGTGCGCTGTCGGTACGCGGGGTGCAGCAGTTTCTCGAGCACGGCACGCTGTCGGGCGTGTTCGTCGCGGTGGGCGGCATCATAGCGCTGCTGGTCTGCGTGGCTGCCTACCTGGCCTGGCGCACGCGTGCGGCACCCATACTCAACTACGCCGCCACCCCGGTGGCCGAACGCCAGTCCGGATAATCAGTTCAGGGAGTAGAGCAGCACGTCCACCGGAAACGAGCCTTCGATGGCATCGGTGCTGGCGCTGGGAAACGAGGGCGGGTCGCCATCGGCGTCCAGCAGGTAAACGTCCACGCGGTCGAGCCCAGCCTGGGCCACGTACAGCACCCCCCGGTTAAGGGCCAGTCGGCTGGTGAACGCCGAGGTGTCGGCCAGCGTAGAAGACCGTGGCAGCAGGTCGGGAAGGCTGCCGTCAGGGTTAACGTCGTATACATCAACACGACCCGAGCTGTACGCGGCGGTGTACATGCGCCGACCGTTGTCCGAAAGGGCCATGTGCGTGTACCACTCCTCGGGGGCAGTCTCGGAGTCGGGCAGGTCGCTGAGCAGCCCCGTGGAGGGGTCCACGTCGTAGGCGTTTACGTTTTCGCCAAACAAGTCGGTGGCGTAGAGTATGCCGTTGCGAATCAGCAGTGCGTCCGAGTCGCCCACGAGCGTCTGTGGAACCTGGGGCTCGGGTTCGGAGGGCAGCCCGCCGCCGGCCTGCAGAAGATAGGTATCTATGCGATCCGTGTTCTGGGCAACGGCGTAGAGAAAACCGTTGGCCATGGCGATGCTGCGGTAGTCGGCCGCGAAACTCGAGACCTCCGAGTGGGGTACGCTGCTCAGCCCACCGAGCGAGTCGAGGCGATAGGCCGCCAGCAGGTTGCGGCGTCTTGCCGCCACGTAGAGGAAGTCGCCCGCCACTATCATTTCCATGTAGCTGGCGCCGGGCTGGATGTCGCTTTCCGACGACGGCTGCGCGGGCAGGCTGCCGTCGGCTGCCAGATTGAGCGAGACCAGCGAGTTGTCCAGGGCCACGTAGAGCACGTCGCCGGCCGCGGTCAGGCGCCTGGGGTTGATCAACGAGGTGCTGCTGAAAGGCAGCGCGTCGGGCAGGCCGTTGGAATCCAGTCGGTAGGCGTCCACGCTGTTGGATTGGGACGAGGCCACGTAGAGTACGGCTGCGCCCTGGTCGCCATCGCCGGGACCCGAGCCGGGCAGCGCAGTAGCCGTGCCGCCACCGGCCCCGCAGCCGCCTGTCAACGCGAGCACGAGCGCCAGGCCCGTGAGCAGGCAGGGCGAGGGTGTCAGCGGGCGGGTTGCACACGAACCAGACATGGAACAGAAGGAGTAACCGACGCGGCCCAAGGTGTCCAGCAGGCGCCGCGAATCACGACATGAGACAAGGAGCACCAGACGCCCGAGATTGGAATACCCTGCTGGTGCTGCGTGAGCGTCGCCTGGCGGGCCTGTTGAATAAGCTGCGCCCGCTGGGACGGTTTCGTACCTCGGGCTACCCCCGTGTCCTGCTCGGCATGGTGGACGACAAGGGCCACGACAGCGCGCCCGGCAACGAGGATCGCGATGGCAACGGCGATCGAATAGCCCGCGTGGTGGATTTTTTCGAACAGAACCCCGAGCTGGCTACCGAACTGCAGCGCGTGGTGCCCGTGGAGGCCTCGCCGCTTTTTGAACGCGACGACGTGACCGAGACTTTGTGCGTGGCCATGCACGACAAGGGGGTCGAGCTCGCCGGTCGGAGTTTTCACGTCAGGGCTCACCTGCGCGGGCTCAAGGGACGGCAGGAGACCACCGCCGTGGAGGGCGCACTGGGAGAGTTCCTGCTCGAGAGGGCCGAGTCCGGCGGCAGCGCGGCGACAGTGACCTTCGGCGATCCCGATGTCGTGGTCGCTGTCGAGGTGGCCGGAAGGCGCGCGGGCTACGCGTTTTTTGAGAGGGAGCAGCGCGCGTTGCCCCTGTTGTGGAAGGCCTGACGGCCTGGCCAGTACTCAGGGAGCCAGCTGTACCTTCACCGATCCGCTGGACTTGTCGCTGGCGCATTCAAAAGCGGCCTGTGCCTGCTCGAGCGGAAAGGTATGCGTCACCAGGGCACTCATGTCCGAAGAACGCTCGTCCAGCATCTCTATCGCCACGTCAAAATCCGAACGGTCGCCCGGCCGGTTGTAGACCATGGCGGCGGTGATGGTCACTTCTTTCATCAGCGCCGTCATCGGGTTGAACGCGGGTGCGTGGTCGAACACTCCCACCATGACAATCCTGCCACCGGGTGCCACGGCTTCTACCGAATCGGCCAGCGTGTCGGCCGAACCGCCCACGGTCTCGATGACCACGTCGGGTTTGACGGTAGACGAGGTGACACGGGTGGGGTCAATAACTTCGTTGCAACCCAGTGCAAGCGCCAGTTCTTTCTGGGCCGGGTAGCGGGCCGATACAGCCACGTGACGCGCGCCCAGTTGGCGGGCGGCCACAATGCTCAGCAGCCCAATGCTGCCCGCTCCGAGCACGAGCACGTTTGAATCCTCGCCTATGCCTCCCAGGCGAGCGGCGTGCACGCACACGGCGGTGGGTTCGACCAGGGCGCCCAGCGAATCGTCCACGCTGTCGGGCAGCGAGTACAGGCATTCGGCTGGAGCGAGCACGCGGTCGGCCATGCCCCCCGCGGCGGTTATGCCAAGCAGGCCAAGCCGTGGGCACAGGTGGTAATCGCCGCGCAGGCAGGCGGCGCAGGCGCCGCACCTGAGCAGCGGCTCGACGGCCACGCGTTGGCCGCTGTGAAGTCCTTCGACGCCGTCGCCCAGTGACTCGATCTCGCCGCACATTTCGTGTCCCGGGCACACGGCGGGCGTGGGTCCGTTGCCGTGGAACCAGTGCAGGTCACTGCCGCACACGCCGCAGCGAGACACCCTGAGCGCCACCTGCCCCGGGCCCGGCGCGAGGTCGTCGCTTTCGTGCAGCTCCAACTTGCCCGGCGCTGTAGCTTTCACTCGGCGCGACATGCCTCAGTTAAGTTCCTTGCTCGAGTAGCCCAGTATCGAGCGGGCCACGATCATCAGGTTGATCTGCTGCGTGCCCTCGAAGATGTCGTTGATCTTCGCGTCACGCATCCATTTCTCGAGCAGGTTTTTGCGCGAGTAGCCCAGTGGCCCGAGCAGCTCGACAGCCTTCTGGGTGATGAGTGTCACCGCCAGGCCCGCCTTGGACTTGCACATGGATGCCTCGCGGCTGTTGCGCTCGCCGCGGTCCATCATGTTACAGGCTCTCCAGGTCAGCAGCCGGGCTGCCTGCAGCTGCGACTGCATGTTGATGACTTCTTTTTCGAGCACGGTCATTTCGCGCGTACCCGCCTCGTAGCGAATCTCGATGCCGGCCTCGACGAGCGCGTCGGTGACGAAGTCTATCGCCGCCTGGGCTATGCCCAGAGCGCTGGCCGCCACTATGGGGCGGGTGGCGTCAAAAGTAGCCATGACTCCCTTGAAACCCTCGTGGCCCTTGTCCGAAATGTCGGCCGACCCCAGGAGATTGTCCGCGGGAATGCGGGCGTCTTCGAGCCTGATGGCGGCGGTGTCCGACGCGCGTATGCCCATCTTGTGCTCCAGCTTGTCGACGGTTACGCCCGGCGTGCCGGCGGGCACGATGAAGGACTTGATCGCGGCGCGCCCCTTCGATGCATCGAGAGTCGCCCACACGACCACGAAGCCGTCTGAGTCTTCGAGTGCGCGCTTACCCGAGGTGCAGAAGATCTTGGTGCCGTTGAGCACCCACTCGTCGCCGTCGCGCACCGCCGTGGTGGCCACCTGCTTGGAATCCGAGCCGAAATGCGGCTCGGTAATAGCCATTGCAGCCCA
This sequence comes from Candidatus Binatota bacterium, assembly GCA_012960245.1. Lineage (NCBI taxonomy): Bacteria > Candidatus Binatota > Candidatus Binatota bacterium. The sequence goes on from DUBO01000016.1 coordinate 21,069, forward strand.
GCGGGGCTTGCCCGAATGAAAGTCGCCCAGGAAGCGCTTTTTCTGCTCGGGGGTGCCCGCCGCGTTGACCGCGGCGCCACCCAGGGCGGGGTTGGGGATGGAAAGATATAAGCCGGCGTCGCCCCAGGAGAGTTCTTCGATTTGTATGGCGGCTATCAGGGTCCGCTCTGACGGGCCCTTTTTCTTGTTTTCCGCGTCGCCGGAAATCTGCGCATCCGCAGGACTCGCGGAGCTGAACTCCCACATGGTGTTGAAAAAATCCCACGCGTCGCTGTGCTCGTTCTCGTCGAATTCACGAGAGATGGGCCGCATCATGTTTTCGGCCACCGCGTGTATGAGCTCGCGTCGTTGCAGGGCTGTCTCTGAAAGTGAAAAATCCATGTCGTTGTCTCCTCGTGTTTTTCTGCTGTCAGGCCGTGCCTGTTCAGACCGATGCCAGGCCCTCAAATATTGCGAAGCCGCGTCCGTTGCGGGCCCACAGTTCTACCGGATGGTCACGTATGAAGCCGTGACCGCCGAGCACCTGCACTCCATTGTCGGTAACCATCATCACCGCGTCGGCGGAGTAGCTCCTCGCGATAGACACCTCGCGCACCACGTCGCCACCCGAGTCGAGTTTCCACGCGGCTTCCTGGCCGAGCAGGCGGGCGGCGTCGACCTCTATCGCCATCTCGGCGAGCATGAAGGCGATGGCCTGTTTCTGGGCGATCATGGTTCCAAAGGCTTCGCGTTCCTTGGCGTAGTCGCAGGCGTATTCGAGCGACGCCTTGCCCACTCCAACCGCCATGGCCGACTGGGCCACGCGACAGCGACGGATGAGGTCCGAGGCGTCGCCTCCCAGGCGCATCGATGCCGGTACGCGGCAGTCCTTGAAGTGGATCTCGCGGGTGTCGAGCGCGTTGAGGCCCAGGTTTTTCTCGCGCTCGCTTATCTCGAGGCCCGGCGTGCCGGCGCGCACGGCCAGCGCGGCGATGCCGTTGTCGGCGGCCGCGTAGGCGATTATCCACGGCGACGCCGCTGCCAGCGCGACCTGGCATTTATCGCCGTTTATAACGTAGTCGTCGCCGTCGAGCACGGCGGTGGTCTTGAGGTCGAAGGCGCTGTTTCCCCAGCCGGGCTCCAGCAGGGCGGCAGACCCGGGGGTGAATTCTTCGCCCGTGTAGTCCGACAGTATCTCGGCCTGCTGCTGCTCGTTGCCCAGCAGTACCACCGGGTCGATGACCAGGCGTGGACTCAACACGTGGGCGGCTATCGAGAGGTCGCCCTCGGCCAGTGCCTCGGCGATAATGGTGCCGGTGATGGCCGACGGCTCCTGGCCGAAGCCGCCGCAGGCCTCGGGTATGGTGGCCTGCGCGAGTCCGAGCTCCCAGGCTTCCTGGGCCAGCGCGGGGGGAACCTCGCCGCTCTCGTCGGCCTCGTGACCGGCTGGTCGCAGGCGCTCGCGTGCAAAGGCCGCGACCGTGTCGCGTATGAGTTGCTGTTCTTCGTCGAGGTGAAAATCGATCATCTGCTTTCTCCGTTTTCTTGTAGTGAGTCCGCGCGGGCACCGCTGAGCGATACGAGGAGGGTATCGATGTAGTGACCGAGGGCGTCGTGTATGCAGAAACTGTCTGGGTCCTGGTAGTACTGGATCTCCGCTCCGAGAACGGCGCTGGTGTAGGCCGAGGCCACACGCTCGGGGTCTACGTCGGCACGAAACAGTTCCTGCCGCTGTCCCCGTCGTATGAGCCCGGCAAGGAAGCGCCTGAATCCCCTCATGGTGGACCGCAGTTGGTCCGAAACCTGCTCGTTGGTGTCGATGCTCTCGATCATGAGGGTTATCAGGAACCTGGGGTGGTCTTTGGACATCGCGTGGTCCTGGCACACGTGGGCGATGCTGCGCAGGGCCTCGTCGGCGGCCAGGCCGTCGCAACTGGTTTGCACTCTTTGCTCAAACTCGGCGATGCGGTCGAGCACCGTGGCCGCGAGCAGGTCCTGCTTATCGCGAAAGTGGTAGTAGATCGCCCCCTTGGTGACACCCGCGCTGCGGGCGATGCGATCTATCGAGGATCCCGCGTAGCCGTAGCGCGAAAAACAGTCGGCGGCGGTGGCCAGCAATTCGCTGCGCGACCTTCCTTCCTTGGCCAATCCGTTGCTTGTCGGCGACATACCGAACGTTTAGTATTATTGCTGCGATGAGTCAAAAGATGCACAGCTCGGGGCACTTGGAGACGAAGCCGGTTGACCCAGGCGGTATAAACGTGGTCTCTTTGAGCCTGCGCGCTATGGCTTGGATTCGTCAGATACCCCCGGCGCGGGCCGGGGGACGGTTGGCCGGTGTTTACCGGGAAATACGCAGCGAGGTTCCGCGTGTGCCCAACCTCATGCAGGTTTTCAGCCTGAGGCCCGAAACCATGGAGGGCCTGTATCGCTCCTGGTTGTCCTCGATGTGGAACGGGTCGGTAGACCGGCAGACCCGCGAGCTCATGGCCCTGGCCGTGGCGCGCTCGGCTCGCTGCGATTACTGCGTAGACTCGCACCTGGTGTTTCTCCAGGCCTGCGGCATGGACCGCGACCAGGCCTTTGCCATCGAGCGCGATAGCGCTGCCCTTGAAGATTTGCCCGAAGCTGTTCGCGTAGCGATGGAACTCGCCTCCCGCTTGACCTCCGACCCACGCAACTTGTGTGACGAAGACCTGTTAGCCTTGCGAAGGTGCTGGCCAGTGCTTGAACAGCGTGTTGAGCTGATCTCGGTGGCTGCCGGCTTCAACTGCATTACCAGGGTGGCCAACTCGCTGGGTGTCGACCAGGAAATACCGCGGAGCGTTCGTCGTTTTGCAGCGGGCAGGCGCGGCGCTATTTCGCTCTTGTCGCGGCTCACCGCGGTGAGCATGGACATGGACTTCAAGCCGGTTCCTGCGAGACCCCCTGAAGAAAACCTGCGCGCCCTCGATTTTCTTTTCTTCTCGCAGCTGGGGTTTGCTTCGTTGCCGCCTGGCTTCACGGTTCTCCAGCACTGCCCCGAGATGTTTGACGGCCAGCTCAGGCTCATGGAAAAGGCCGTGGCCGTCATGCCGCGCGATCGCTGGATGAGGCTGGGGCTGGTCATCGGCAAGCTAACGGGCTGCGATTACTTTTCGGAAAACTGCGCTGCATGGCTGGAGCAGCGCGGCGTGGACTCGGCCGACGTCGTGGCGGCGGCCGAGGGTGCCCAGTCGTCGCTGGCCGACGCCGAGAAGTGCTGCCTGCGCTTCGCGCGCGACCTTACCCTGCACTCGCACACCATGGACGAGAGCCGGGTGCGCGGGCTGAGGGCTGCCGGGCTTTCGGACGGCGCGATTCTCGATCTTGCCTTCGTGTCGGGGGTCTTTAACGGCATGGTGCGCCACGTGGCGGCCCTGGCCGTTGAAGAAAGCGTGGCTGATGAGTCCGAATCCCTGGTCGAAAGCGACGACGCGTCGGGGCATCTCAACGGAAACGCACCGGCTGGCGATGACTTCCACTGAGGGCGTTCCTGCCAATTCTTTTACAGCGCGGCTGGCCGGTTGACGATGATGTGTATAGGGTAGCGGTGCGCGCCTCGTCGGTGCGCAATTGGAGGCGCTTGAAGTGGTGGACAAGTCTATAGACGGCGAAGTATCGGGTAAGCTGTTCCGGTTTCTCTCGGCCATGCATCCCTCGCTGTCGCGTGCCGAGCGACAGAGCTTTGCCGAGTACGATGCCGATTCCTGGTATCCGTGGAACGGTGAGATCGCCAGTCGTTTTAACGAGTTGATGCGCAGCGCGCCGCGCGACAGCAGCTTCGCCCGCGGCTTTGCCTACGTGGCGCAGAAGGCGATTCCCGAGGGCCGTTACCTGTCGGTGCCGGAATTGCTCGAATACCTCGACCGGCTGCCGTCGGCCTTCAGGGGCGAGTACGGCAGCGGATTCGAGACCAGGCTTGAAGAGCCCTTCAAGGCCAGGATCAGCTACGCGGGAATGCCGGGCTTCGCCAACAGTTGCATAGCGGTGGCCGGCGAGCTTGCTCAACGCTTGCAGGCTTCGGGTGGCAAGGGAGTGCGGGTGCGCCACGTGGAAGGCTGCCGGCTGCAGGACGAAGAACGCTGCAATTTTGAGGTCACGTGGAAGTCCGAGGCCGATCCCCGCGGGGCCGAACTGATGGCGGCTTCTTCGCTGCTGGGCGAAGAAGCGCAGGACCTGCTCGTTCCTGAAACAGACGGCGATCTGCGCGAATCCGTGTCGGCCGATAACTGGAACTTTGCCGACGACGCTCAGCCGGGTGAGGACGTCCCCTTGCAGGAAGACGCTCAGCCGGCCGACACCGACGAAGCCACCTTGGCCCACGAAGCAGCGCCGCCCCACGAAATCACGCCGCCGCCCGAGCCGGTGACTGCCCCGGTGACTGCCCCGGTGTCTCCCCCGGTGCAGGAGTCTTTGCAGGAGTCCACCCAGGCGCAGGTGGCCGAGAGCACTGCCGGCGGACTGGCCGAAGTCTTGTCGACCCGGAATGCGTCGGTGACATCGGGCGACGATCTCTTCGGTATGCTCAAGCAACGCCTGGAAGTTGCCGATCACCAAGCGGCACTATACGAGCAGGCCCGCGGTGAGATCGATCTGCTGCGCAGCGAACTCAATCGTGCTGGTGAAGAACACCGTCGCGCTCTTGACGAAGCCGAGCAGCGCATCAGCGAAACCCGCGTGCAGCTGGCGGCGCTCAAGGACAACATCCGCAAGCTGGTATCAGACCGCTGAGCTTTTCCTGCAGGGTGGTACTCGTCGGCCCCCAGGGCGGGGCCAACGTGGGCTCGGTGTGCCGGGCCATTGCCAACATGGGCGGGGCATCCCTGTGCACGGTGAACGAGGAGTTCGATCTTGAGCAGGCTCGCATCATGTCGGTGCACGCGCACCCGGTTCTCGAAGCGCGCCTGCGCTGCTCTTCCCTGCAGGAGGCCGTCGCTGGCTGCACGACGGTGGTGGGTACTACCGCGCGCGAGGGCCCCTACCGCAGCCGTACGAGCGACGTGCGCCAGGTGGCCGCCAGCTTGCTGGCCGAGCACGACCACGGCGACCCGCGGCCGGTAGCGCTCGTGTTCGGGCCCGAGGACCGGGGTTTGTCCAACAGTGAAATCGCCGCCTGTCACCGCTTGGCCTGCATTCCCACCGAGGAGAGTTATCGCTCTCTCAACCTGGCCCAGGCCGTTCTGCTGTGCCTGTACGAACTGCGTCGAGCCGGTGAAGGCAAGTTGCCGACGTCGGGGAGCGATTCCGTTGACGAGCAGCACCCGCGCGCCGACGCCGGCGCCTCCGACGCGGCCATGGAAGCGCTGGAGCAGGCCCTGCTGCAGATCGGTTTTCTGTCCGAAGACAACCCCGGTCACATCATGCAGTCGCTCAGGTCGGTGTTCGGCAGGGCCGGGCTCGATGAACGAGAGCTGCGCATCGTCCGCGGCCTGGCGCGGCAGGTGAGCTGGTTTGCAGAAGGTGGCCGCGAGGTGGCCCTCGCCAAGCGAAAACAGGGCCGCCGCCTGCGCTGAACTGTTCTCTTTGACAACCTGCCGTCGCGGTGCGCCCCTTTGCAAGCGAACAGGGCAGCGACTACCTTGCGGCCACGGAGGAAAGCAATGGTAGTCATAACAGCAAAGTTAAGAGCGGCCGAGAACTGCGAAGACGAGGTGGCCGAAGCGCTCTCGAGCATGGTCAACTGGGTGACCGAAAACGAAGCCGACACCCTGACCTACACCCTCAACCAGTCGGCGTCAGACCCGCGCGACTTTCTCGTGTTCGAACGCTACACGAGCCGCGCGGCACTGGACTCTCACATCGGGTCGGATCGCATGAAGCAACTCAACGGTGAGCTCGGGGGCAAAGTGGAAGGGCCGCCTTCTGTCGAGTTTTACGGTGAAGTTGCCGCCAAGCTCTAGGGCGCAGGAGAGACGGTAGACAGTGGCAGTGATCGCAAGAAAAACCGGGCATTACCTCGAGGATTTCAGGCTGGGGCACGTGTTTCGCCACAAGGGTGGCAAGACGGTGAACGAGGGCCTGTTCAACGCCTTTACCGAGTTCAACTTTACGACCAACGCGCTTTGCAAGAACGCGGAGTTCGCCAGGTTGCACGGCTTCGAGGGGCTGGTCTGTCCGCCGGGCCTGGTTATGAACGTGGTCTTCTCGCAGACGGTAGAAGACATTTCGGAAAACGCGCGCGCCAACCTCGAGTACATCAACATGCGCTTCGGTGCGCCGGTGTACGTGGGCGACACGCTCGAGGCCGAGACCACGGTGGTGGGCATCAAGCCATCGTCCAAGGACAACGACCGCGGTGTCGTACACGTGAGCACGGTTGGCCGCAAGCAGGACGGGCGGGTCGTTATTGCCTTCGAGAGAAAGGTGCAGGTGTGGAAGAAAGACCTGGCCGCCAAGGTCGACGCGGGCGAGCTCGACGAGAAGCCCTCGGTGGAGTGCTCGCCCGAGATCCCGGCCTGGGATCCGGGGGCCGACTACGACTCGCGCGCCTACCTGTCGAGCGACCACGGTTACATGGAGGACTTCACGGCGGGCGACGTCTACGCGCACTCGCGCGGCCGCGTCATGACCGACGAACACATTGCTCTTACGGCTGTGCTCGACAACACCAGCCAGGTGCACTGCAACCAGTTCCTTATTGACCAGAACCCGGAAAAATACATCGGTGGTCGCCTGATCATTTTTGGGGGCATTCCGTTCAATCTCTGCCTGGGCCTGAGCTGTCCCGACATAGCCGACAACTCGCCGGCTGATGTCGTCTACACCACCGGTCGCCATACCGCGCCGCTGTTCGCCGGTGACACGGTTTTTGCCGAGACCGAGATCCGCTCGGTGGGAGACTACCCGGGCCGCGAGGACCTCGGCCTGCTGGCGGTCACGCTCAGGGGTTACAAGCACCGCCCAGCGAAGGAAGGCGAAGACGGGCCGCAACGGGTGGATATTTTTTACCTGGAGCGTGAGCTGGCTGTTCGCCGGCGCAGCCACTACACGGCGTGAGCGCAGGCGGCACGGTTGACGGCCGTGGCCTCGACGGTTGCGTGCTGGTGGAGGCCCCGTGCTTGATGAGCCTTGCCGTTGTCGGCGACGACGCGGTTGAGTACCTGCACGGCCGGCTGAGCTGCGACGTGGCGGGACTGGCCCCGGGGCAGGGTGCCCACTCGCTGTTGCTCACGCGGCAGGGGCGCGTGCAGGAGATGCTGGCGGTTTACCGTCGTGCCGATGATCTCTTGCTCGTTGTTGACCGCGGCAGGTCCAACTCGGTGATGGCCGCGCTCGAGGAATTCATCGTGGCCGACGACGTTGAGTTCGAGTCTTGCGAGCAGGCCGGGTCGCTGTTGCTGCTGGGGCAGAACGCGCCCGCCTTGCTGGCCGGCGCGGCGTCGGATTTTTCGGAGCTGAACCTTTCGGGTTTGGATCTCAGCCTGCGACGGCGCGCGGACCTCTGCGTGCCGTCCTTGGAATTGCTGCCTGGTCCGGGCTCAGACCCTGCACAGGTGAGCGCCGCTCTCCAGGAACTCGGGGCAAGCATGGGCGAGCCGGCGTTGCTGGATCGCATGCGGATAGAAAGCGGTATGCCCTTGGTCGGGGTCGACGTGGACGAGCAACGGATGGCCATCGAGGCCCGGCTGGAGTGGGCCATTCACTTTGCCAAGGGCTGCTACGTGGGCCAGGAAGTAATCGAGCGCAGCGTCAGCCGCGGACGCGTCAACCATCTCCTGTGCCTGTTGCAACTTGACCCGGCCGGCGCTGGTCTCGACGCAGCCGAGGTGGCCGGGTTGCAGGTAGCCGGCGGCAGCCCTGCCGATATCGTGACCAGCGTGTCGATGGGCGCGGGGGGAGACAGCGAAGTGGCCCTGGCGCTGGCTTACCTTCCCGCGGCCATGGCCGAGGCCGGCAGCGTGGTCGAGCTGGAGAGCGACGGCGTTGTTATTGTCCGCGCCACGGTCGCTGAGTGGCCCCGGCCCCGCGTGCTGGCGGGCAGGCAATCGCCTGCTTAAGAAAAGGGGGTTATCGGACGCCGCCCCCTTTGTGCGCAACCGGAGGGTGGCTCACGCTGTGAGCCGGCCACCGGGTTACACTGCCCGTGGCCTGAAAGCCAGGTCGTGATAGGCAGCTCATGAAAGGCGACTTCGTCTACGTCGATCTCGAAACCACCGGAACCCGCGCGGTCGCCGACCGCGTGACCGAGGTGGCACTCATACGCGTGCACGACGGCAAGGAGCTGCGGCGCTGGTCGAGCCTGGTGGACCCCGGCTGCCCGGTCCCGTCCTTCATCACCGGCCTTACGGGTATAAGCGACGAGATGGTGCGAGAGGCTCCGAGCTTCGTTGACCTGGCCGACGACCTGCTCGAAATGCTCGACGGCGCGGTGCTCGTGGCCCACAACGCGCGCTTCGACTACGGCTTTCTGCGAGCGGAGTTCAAGCGCGCCAACCGAAGCTTCCAAGCCCGCACGCTTTGCACGGTGCGGTTGGCCCGCAAGCTGTTTCCCGGCCACCGCAGCTACGCGCTCAGTGCCCTGCTCGAGCGCCACGACCTCAACTGCGCCGCTCGTCACAGGGCCATGGGAGACATCGAGGCGGTGCTTTCTTTTGTCGAGCTGGCCGAGCGCGAGCTGGGTCGCGACCGGGTCGAGCAGGAAGTCGCCGCCTTGCTCTGCCTGCCAACGCTGCCCGCCGGTCTCGATTCCGACCTGGTGGCTTCGATTCCCGACAGCCCTGGTGTGTACAGGTTCTACGGCGAGCGGCGATGCCTGCTCTACGTGGGCAAGAGCGTGCGGCTGCGCAGCCGGGTGCTGTCGCACTTTTCTTCGCAGAGCGCGACCCTGACCGACGCGAGGCTGGCGCGACAGGTGCGCGACGTAGAGTGGACCGAGACGGCTGGTGAGCTCGGCGCCCTGTTGCTCGAGGCCCGCACCGTCAAGACTGCGCGCCCGCTCTACAACCGCGCGCTCAAGGGAAGCGCGCGCGCACTGGCCGTCGAACTCGTCGAGGACCGCGACGGCTACCTCGGCGCACGTCTCACCGACGACTGGGACCCGGCCGACAGTGAGCGCTACTACGGAATGTTTCGTAGTCGTAAACAGGCCGAGGCCCGCCTGGACGAGTTGTGCCTGGAACACGAACTGTGCAGGCGGCGCATGCGCCTGGAGAAGCTGGGCCCCGCTTGTTTCGGCCACCGCCTGGGACGCTGCCGTGGTGCCTGCCTGGGGCAGGAGAGCGCCCAGGGTCACAACGCGCGCGTGCGCGTGGCCATGACGGGCCTGCGCCACAAGGCCTGGCCGTGGAAGGGGCCCATAGGCATACGCGAGCACAACCGTGCCGGGCGCATGAGCGAACTGCACGTCGTTGATCGCTGGCGCCACCTGGCCACGGTGGCCGACGAGGCCCAGTGGTACGACAACCCGGTGCTGCCCGAAAGCCGTAGCCCCGACCGCGACGTTTATCGTCTGCTGGTGCAGCAACTGTTCTCGGGTGCCGCCGGGGCAAAAATAGAAATAGTCCAGCTCTGAACACGCGCGGCGCTCAGCGGCAGGCGCTTGCCCTTGAGAGGGCTGCGGGTTGCCGCAACTATGGGCCACGGTGCTTATCGATCTCGTACTCCTGCTGGCCATAGCCTGCGCGGGCCTGTTGGCCGGGCGGCTGCTGGGACTGCCGGCCATGGTGGCCTGGCTGCTGGCCGGCGTTGTTGCCGGCCCGGCCGGCCTGGGCCTGCTCGGCTACAGCGACAACCTCGCTCGCCTGGCCGAACTGGGCGTTGCCCTGCTGCTGTTCGGCGTTGGCGTGGAGTTCTCGCTGGTAGGTCTTCGCCAGCGGCTGGCTCGCTTGCTCGCTACCGGTGGCGCCCAGGTGGTCGTGACGGCCGGGGCCACGACGCTGCTGTTTCACGAAATGGGGCTCACCATGCAGGTGGCCGTCGTGGGGGGCATGCTCGTGTCGCTGTCGAGCACCGCGGTGGTGTTCCGGCTCTACTCGGTCAGCGGTGAGCTGAGCGCTCCGCACGGCCAGGCAGCGGCCGGCGTGCTGCTGTTCCAGGACCTCGCCCTGGTGGCCATGATGATGGTGCTGCCGCTGCTCGGTGGCGCCGCCAACGCTTCGGCGCTGGAGCTGGCCATGGGGGTCGCGCGGGCGGTCGCGGCCGTTGTGTTCCTGCTGGTCGCCGCGCGCGCGTTGTTGCCGCCCTTGCTCGAGCTGGCCGCGCGGGCGGGCGCCGCGGAGTTGTTTCCGCCGCTGGCCCTGCTGGTGGCGCTGGGCACGGCCATGGGCGCGTCGGCGCTGGGCTTGTCGTTGCCCGTGGGTGCTTTTCTGGCCGGCCTGGCCTTGTCGGGCAGTCCCTACGCCCAGCAGGCCACGGCCGAGTTGCTGCCACTCAGGGACGCGTTTCTCGCGGTGTTTTTTACGAGCGTGGGTCTGTTGTTCGCTCCCGCCGAGATCGGCTCCGGGGGCTTGCTGGTGTTGGCGATTCTCGCCGCCGTGCTGCTCAAGGGCGCGGTTTCGGCGGCAGTGGTGGCCCTGGGTTGGCGCTCTGTTCGCGTGGGCCTGATGGCGGGCGTGGGCCTGGCCCAGGTGGGCGAGTTCTCCTTCGTGCTCGGGCAGGAAGCGCTGGGCCTGGGCCTGATCGACGATGCGTTCTTCCAGGGTTTTCTCGGCGCGGCCATCCTGAGCATGGCCGTTACGCCTTTTGCCACCCAGGCTGCGCGGCGGCTATACGACATTGATATCAGCGCCCCGGGTGGCGACGACCAACAGGCCAACGCTCGAGCCGGTGCTCCGGGCAGCGAGCGCGTGCTGCTGCTCGGCTACGGGCAGGCGGGACGCGCCATGGCCCGCGTGCTTGACTCCTCGGGCCTGTCGTTCGTGGCACTTGATCTCGCGGTTGACCGCGTGAACGAGGGTGTTGGCGATGGCTACGATCTGCGTTTCGGCGACGCCTCGCGGCGCGCCACCCTCGAGGCCGCCGGTGGAGCCAACTGCAGGGCCGTGGTCGTAGGGCTGGGCGATCCCTGGGCCACGCGCGCGGCAGTCAGGTTGCTCCGGCAGATGAACCCGGATGCGCCGATCCTCGCGCGCGCTGGTAACGAGGAAGAAATATCGGTGCTCGAAAAGCTCGGTGCCGACGAGGTCATAAGCACCGGTTTCGAATCGTCGGTGCACCTGCTCGCTTCCCTGCTCGAGCACCTGGGTGTGCCGCGTCATGTCGCGCGAGTGCAGGAATCGATACTGCGCATGGATGCTTACGGCGTGCTGAGGGGCCACGCGGCCTCGGCGCAGTTGTTGCCCGAGGTGGATAGGCTGCTCAGGGGGGGCACGCTGGTGACGGCCGAGGTTATGCAGGGTAGCCGAGCTTGCGGCAGCAGCCTGGCCAGGCTCGTGGCGAA
>DUBO01000017.1 GCA_012960245.1 Candidatus Binatota bacterium
CAAGGCCGCGGTAAGACTGGAGCTGACGGGCGGAGTTGAACCGCCGACCTGCTGATTACGAATCAGCTGCTCTACCAACTGAGCTACGTCAGCCTGTCGTTATGAACAGATTCGGAGGCTAACGCGCTCCGGGGTGCATGTCTATTGAGGATATCACGAACCACGGCGCGTGGTTTCGTAACAAATGGGCAAAACAACCAAGCGTTGCCAATGCGTGATTGAGCCCGAAAAAAAAGTGGCCGCCAACCCTGGAGATAGCCAGGGCCGGCGACCGGACAGCGGCGTCTTAATGGGCTGACGCCGGCTGTACTGACCCCCACCCGGCCCATTCACCGGGGCGCGCCCGAAAACGCAAGGTCAAGGCATAGTTGTCGTGGTGGTCGTGGTCGAAGCCCCCAGCGCCACGCAGTCGGCCAGGCAACTGGCAAACGGCGCCGAGCAAAGATCATTGGCGTCAAACCAAGCGTCGTTACAATCCTCGTGACAGCTCACGTTGGATCCCGAACCGCAATCTTTTCTGCACTGCTTGAACGCTTTCTTGGCGTCCTTGAAGCAAGGGTTGGCAACATCACCGCAGGCCCGCACGCAGACCGGGTCGTTACCGTCGCACACGTTCCTGCAGATTCCGCGATCGCCCTTGCACGCTACCTGGGCGTCCTTGCGAAGGGAGTCGGCGGCTTTCTTGCAGGTCTTCCGATCATCCTTGCAGGCGTCATGACAATCTCCCTCGGCGTTACCGCAACCCGAGCGGCACGAGTCGCGCGAGTCGTCACAAGTGTCGCGGCAGATGTCCGGGGTAGGATCAGTGCTGCAGGCCTCCTTGCAGGTGTCCCTGGTGGTATCGCAGGTATCGCGACACGTGTCTTCAGCCGTGTCACAACCGTCCCTGCAGGTCTCACGGGTGTCCTTGCAACCGTCGCGCGTGACGTCGCGCAACTCCTTGGCTTGCTTATCGCACGACTTGCGCGAAGAGTTGCAGGCCTTGGAACAGATCGAGGATTCCTTTGAAGCCTCGACGTCACCGGCCACAAAACCGTCTGCAAAAAGAAAAGCGGGCAGCAAAAGCGCGGCCAGCAACAACGTTCGGGGTATAGAATCCTGCATCCCTTTCCTCCTGCCTGGCAGCTGCCGGGCTGAAAAGGCGAGTCGTTACCCCGAAGCAACATCGCCGGTTAGTACTAGACGCAGCTTAACCCCAGCGCCGGGGGCCAGTCAAGGGCTCCAATGCGGGCTGGATAAAAAACCCAGGCCGATTTCAGCCCGGTCTATAGAGAAATCCTATTTGTAAAACTCTTCAATAGTACGGGCGGCAAACAGGGCCCCTCACAGCGAGAGGGGTGAACGTCAGTCAGCGGCCACGGCTTCGTGCACTTCCAGGCCCTTGATACCCGAGCGCTCGGACGTCTTGCCCTTGATGCTCGCGCGCGAACCGGCGAGTTCCTTTACGGCGTCGAAGGCCGACTCCTTGCCGTGGCGCGGGTAGAGCAGGTACACGCTGCCGTCGTCGGTGAGCAGGCCCAGCGGCATGCCGTGCTCGGCACAGGTCTGGGCGCAGCGCTTGTGCTGCGGACCCTTGGCGTTCTTGGGTATGTAGCAGGCAAGGTCGAGAATCTCGCCCACCATGGCGTCCTCGGCCCAGGCCTGGCCGTCGCCGTAAAGACCGCCGCCAGGGATGGCCAGAAGCGCAGCAAACACCAACGCAGAAACAAACAGTGAAACTCTCATCTATGATCCTCCAGTGAGTGCACCATTCTAGTTGAACACTGCGGCTACTCCCAATAAAGGTAAACCATGCAAAACCCCTCTGCCTTCCACCGCCCCTGGCTTACCCTGTTGTTAATGCTGGTGGCCGCGGGCTGCGCCGGCGAGGGCGCGGGCGGTTCCGCCACTTCGGGCGGCGCGTCGCTAGCTGATATCCAGCAACAGATCTTCACCCCGAGTTGTGCTTTTTTCGGCTGCCACGACGCGGTAATCCAGCAGGCGGGGCTCAACCTGTCGAGCGTAGCTGCCTCGCACGCCGGCCTGGTCAACGCGGCTTCCACGCTCTGCGCCGGTCGCACCCTGGTCGTTGCCGGTGACCCGGACGCGAGCTACCTGATGAACAAGGTCGGCGCGTCGACCGATCGCTGCGGCGCGCAGATGCCCGACATAGGCGGGTTGCCTTCTCTCTCCAACGAACAGCTCGAACAGATAGGCTCGTGGATAGAGGCGGGAGCCGAGTTGCCCATGACGACGGCCTCATGCTGCACGACCACTTCGACCAGCTTGACCACTTCGACCAGCTTGACCACTTCGACCACGCTCTTCTAAGATTCGCCCACAGGAGTAAAAGAACATGCTCGCATCCACGCGCAACACCACGAGGCTCGCCTCGACACTGCTGGTCGTAACCGCACTGCTCGCACAGTCGACGCCGGCACGGGCCGAACCCTACATGGCCTTGCGCGGCGGTTACTCCTGCGCCGACTGCCACGTCAACCGAACCGGCGGTGGCATGCGCACGCTCACCGCCGAGATGCACGCCGTCGACATCCTCAATCTGCCCAACGACGGCCAGGGCCTGCTGCCCGCGCACGACGATTGGTTTTCGCCCAACATCAACGACTACTTCTCCGTGGGCGCCGACCTGCGCATGGTCGACCGGCTGCTGTTCCAGGACGACCCTGACCTGAACGGCGAGGTCGAAAACAACACCGCCTTCCGCGACCTGGAGAGCAATGACATCGACATCGAGCAGGCCACGCTCTACGCCGAGCTGCGCCTGATACCAGGCGTGCTGTCGGCCTACATAGACGAGCGCGTGGCGCCCGGTGGAGCCGACAACCGCGAGGCCTTCCTGCTGGCCGACGGCATCATGCCCGGCGACAGCTTCTTGAAAGACGCCTACCTCAAGGCCGGCAAGTTCTTCCCGGCCTGGGGCCTCAAGCTGCAGGACGACACCGCCTTTGTGAACTCGACCTCGGGCTTCAACTTTGACCGCTCGGTCACCGGCGTGGAGCTGGGCCGCGGTGGCGAGGGCCTGAACTGGGCCGTGTCGGTCTCAGAGGGCAACGAGGACAACGACAGCGACCAGCTGCTGACCGCCAACGCCTTCTACCTGTGGACCGACCTCGAGGGGCCGGTGGCCAACGCCATGCTGGGCGGCTCGGCTTCGCACGATTCACCGGGCAACCTGGAGTCCAATACCTTCGCGCTTTACACGGGGCTGTCGCGGGGCGCGCTAGCGCTGCTGGCCCAGGCCAACATCACCGACACCGAGCAGGACAACGGATCGGGAATTGAAGACGTGCAGGCCTGGGCGGGTTACATCGAGGCCAACTACCTGTTGTGCGACTGGATGAACGCCAAACTGGCTTTCGACTTCTACGACCCCAGCGACAACATCGCCGAGGACACGCGCAACCGCGTCAGCGTGGGCGTGGAGCCCTTCATCGATCGCTTCGTGCAACTTCGGGCGTTCTACCGTGTGTACAACGGGCCCGAGGATCAGCCGCAGCACAACCGCGACGAGCTAACGCTCGAAGCCCACTTGTTCTTCTAGGGAACCGGCATTTCGCGCCAGCCGTCCGACGCGAGCCAGGCGACGAGCTCTACCAACGAATCGATTTCCTCGTCTTCGAGAAAATCTCCGTAGCTCGGCATCTTCAGCGCCTGGGACTCCAACACGCGACGCGCGAGCGGATTGTCGAGGAGACGGCTGACCGCAGCATCGCTTATCCACTCTCGAAGCTCTTCATTGTCGGCCACGAGTTCGGCGTAGTCCTCGCCGAAAAAGCCAGGCACATAGCCCTTGAGCGAGCCCGGGTTTTGCACCCCGCCCGTACCCATGGGGCCATGGCAGGAAAAACATCCCAGGCGGTGAGCCAGCTCGAGTCCGTCGGCCACGCGCGCCGTGCGTTGTTTTTCTTCGTCGGGTGCCGACGCCGGCGCGTCAGGAAACTGCAGGCCCGATATGGCACCAAGCCAGGCGACCAACTGTTCGAGCTCGCCGCTTGCCAAAAACGGCTCGTAGGCCGGCATGACCACCGCGCGGGCACTACCCTGCCCCGCCGTGAATCCCGAGCGGTCGTTGAGGGACTCGTCGTCCAGGCGGCGGCCGTACAGTATCCACTCGCGCAGGTGTTCGGGCTCATCGGCCCACATCATCATCTCGCCACCCGACAGGGCCGGCACGACGCCGTTTTCGCTGCCCGGGTTGTCAAAACCGCCACCCCCGGCCGCGCCGTGGCAGGCCGGACAGCCCATGCGCAGGGCCACCCCGGCTCCCGCCTGGGCCACGTCCTCGTGGGGTGGAAACAGCATGCTTTTCACCGCTGGTCCAAACACCCAGACCTGCTCCGCAAGCAGCGCCAGTACTACGACGTAGAAGAAAATTTTCTTTGTCGTCGTTAGCATCGGGTGAAAGAGTTACGCGGGTCGAACGGCACCCCCCCGAAGGAGGCATCGGCAGAATGTGACTAGACATAACCCATGTGCACGGGTTATACGATAGCGAGCTGCCGGTTCCCCGCAGCCACTTACAAGCCATGACCAGTACAGTTCGATCCACGGCTCTTGCAGCCGCTTTCTCTCTTATTGCAGCCAGCCTGCTGGTTGTGGGTTTACCCCTGCAGGCCCCCGCAGCGGGCTGCGGCGATCCGGCCCCGCCGCCCAACGGCGACGGTAACGTCTCCGGCGCCGACGCGCTTTACTGCCTGCAGATGGCTGTCGGCAGTCAGCCCGTGGATCTCACCACCTGCGATGCTGACAACGGCGGCACGGCCTCGGCTTCGGACGCGCTGCGTATCCTGCAAAGCGCCGTAGGCCAGACCGTGCCCCTGACCTGCCCTGGCCCGCCCACCACGACGACCACCAGTACGACCGTCACCACGACCACCACCATGGGAGCACCCGCGCTCACCTGGACCGAGATAGCCGCCGTCTTCCAGGCGCCGATTCTGACAGGTGGCTGCGCCTCCTCCCTTGGCTGTCACGCCGTAAGTACGGTGCCCGCCTGCCCGTCCTGCTGCTTGGCAAAGCTGGCGGCCCTCGGTGGTTGCGTGCTGATGACCCACGCCGACATGGTGGGTATAGCCAGCTCAGAGCATTTGGGCCTCAATATTGTAGAGCCGGGCAACGCGGACGCGAGCTGGTTGATGGACAAGCTGGACGCCATGCCCTGGGTAACGGCCACACCTGCTGACTGTTTGTTGTCGGGGTTGGATGTCTCCCAGCGCTGCAGCGACGACTCTGCCGTACTGTGCACGAGCGACGGCGACTGCGTATCCGGAACCTGCGAAACCTGGTGCGGCACCGCCATGCCCCCCGCGCCGCTCGTACCCTTCCTGCCCCAGGAATTCCGCGACGGCGTGCGCTCCTGGATCAACTCGGGCGCGCCCAACAACTAAGGAAAGAGACACCTGCCGTTCTGC
>DUBO01000018.1 GCA_012960245.1 Candidatus Binatota bacterium
CCCGAATGGGTATATTTGCGACGATAAGAAGGGGGAACAGAGTGCGCCCGGCAAGATTCGAACTTGCGACCCCCAGATTCGTAGTCTGGTGCTCTATCCAGCTGAGCTACGGGCGCGTGCGGTTGGTTGGTAGACAACCGCCGAACCTACCCCGTGGGGTCGAACGCGACGGCCAGCGTGGCAACCTAGCGCAGCTTGCCGCCGCAGGCAACGCCGAGCCACGGGCCTTCAGTCGGCCAGGCCGAGGGCGCGGGCCATGACGTGGAAGACCACGTTCTGCTCCACCGTGCCCTGCAGCCGCCACGCACCCGGGCCTCTTGCCCAGGCGGCGATGTCGGCCCCGCCGTGCATCTCCATAACGTAGCGCTCGCCGTCGTAGGGCAGGTCCATCATGGGCACCAACGCCTGCTGCCGGTAGTCACCCGAGGCCCAATCCTGCTGGAGCAGGTCGGGCCGCGTGCCCGGCGCCCGGCAATCCTCGCCCGCATCCCCGGAGCCAGCGTCGCCTGGGTCGGAGTCGCCTGGGTCGGCGCGACACACTCCCTCGCCTCCCTCAACGATCGCTCCCTTGCCGCCGGCGTAGGTCAAGGCGGTATAGGCGCGACCGTCGGCGGCCATGTCGGCCTGCTCGCGGGAAGAGCCATCGAGATCATTGATGACCACCGGGCCCAGTATCGGGTTACCGCGCGTGGCCAGGCCTGAGAACGCAAGGCCGTGGTCGTGATCGGCCGTCACTACGACCAGCGTGCGATCGTCAACGCGCTCGAGCGCGGCGCGCACCGCACGATCGAATTCGAGCGTCTCTTCGAGAGCGCGACCGGCCTGCCCCCTGTGGTGGCCGTGGTCTATGCGTCCGCCTTCGACCAGCAGCACGAAGCCCGCGTCTGACTGGGTGAGCACATCGAGGGCACGCACGGTCATGAGCGCGAGCGACGGTACGGCTGCTTCTTTGTCAGCCGGGTCGGCCGCGGCGGCGAGGTCTATCCCGGCGTGCCGTTGGTCAACAACGTAAGGCAGGTGCGAGTCGGCAAACAGCCCCAGCAGGCCCGGCCCGTTGCCGGCCGTGCGCAGACCGTCGGCGGTAAAGACCGCGCGCCTGCCGTCGCCGCCGTCCACCCACGCGGCTACAAGATCGCGGCCGTCTTCGCGCTTGCCTCGGCAGCTTCCCGCCTTGCCCTCAGCGCCACCATCGAGCGCGGCTCGACAAGCAGCTGTGCCAGCGCCCTTGCCGTCATCGCTGAGAAAATTACGCCTGCCTCCGCCCAGGGCCACATCCAGGCCGTCGCCAGCCCCAAACGCTACCAGCTGCCGAGCCACGTCCACGCAGCCGGTGTCGAGGGCCTCTTCGGGCATGCGCGAGTCGACTTCCCAGTAACGCTCCACGGAGTGCGCGTAGGCCGCGGCCGGGGTCGCGTGGGTAAGTCGCGTGGTGGTAACCACGCCGGTAGCCATGCCGGCTGCCTCGGCGAGGTCGAACAGGCTCGCTGTTTCGTGCCCGGCCTGCGAGGCGCAGTCTCCACGCACCACCCCCGAGTCCACGCCGATGACCCGCGCCATGGTTTTCACCCCGCTGAGCAAGGCAGTGGCCGTGCCCCCCGAGTCGGGCACCTGCTGGTTGGTGTTGTAAGTCTTGGTCAGCGCCACGTGGGGAAAGTCTTCCCACGCAAGCCTGTGTTCTTCACCGGCCAGGCCCAGGCGCTGGCCAGCCAGTATGCGAGCCGCCGTTACCGTGGTCATGCCCATGCCGTCGCCCACGAACAGCACCAGCGATCGCGCTTGCCGCTTGTCGGCACGCAGGCCGTCGGCCCGATCCACAGCCGCGCGGCCAGCCGCGTACCAGGGGTCCGCCGATTGCACGGGAACCCGGTCAGCCACGGCTGCCCGCTGGTCGCGCTGGATCAGCGAACACGAGGCCACCGACAGGCCCACGACAACAAACGCCACCAGCGCCACACGCGGACATCGCCGCGCCACCGTCAGTCGCGCAACACGCACCTTATTCCCCCACGGTCCATCTCGGCCACGCACTCGTTGCAGTGGTTGCAGTCTGACACCGGAGCCTCACCACGCTCAACCCGGCGCACGAAATCGGGATCGGCGATGAGCGCCCGACCCACGGCTACTAAATCGAAGCCCTCGTCCATGGCCTGCTGCATGTTGGCCGACGAAACGATGCCGCCCATGAGCATAAGCGGCATTTGCACGGCCTCTCGTACCCGCCGCGACCCTTCAAGGAAAAACATCTCCGTGAACGGCAGCGCTCGTATCACCCGCTCGCCCATCCAGCGCAGGGTGATTTTCTGCAACGGGTTTTTCTCGACCTCGACCATACTGGCGATCGGCGCATCGCCCCTGAGCATGTAGAATCCGTTGCGAGCCACGAAGCCGCCACTTAGCACCAGTGCATCGACGCCTTCGCGCTCGAGCGCACGCGCCACCTCGACGGCCTCTTCTATTTCGAGGCCACCGCGGGCGCCGTCTTCGAGGTTGACCTTGCAGATGACCGGGTAGTCGCGGCCCACTTGCTCGCGCACCGCGCGTACGACCTCGAGGGGAAAGCGCAGGCGGTTCTCAAGCGAGCCGCCGTAATGATCGCGGCGACGATTGGACAGCGGGCTCAGGAACTGGCTCAGCAGGTAGCCGTGGCCCAGGTGCAGCTCGACCGCATCGATGCCCGTGTCGCGAGCGCGGGCGGCGGCGGCGGCGAAATCGGCCGTCGTGCGCTCGATGAGAGCCAGGCTCATCGAACCGGCCAACGGCATGCCCGACAACGCGCCGTACTGGTTTACGGAAGGCGACGGCCCCTTGGGACGACGCGGCCACATCTGCAGGTTCTTTGAAAAGCCACCGCAGTGGCCCAGCTGTATGGACACCGCGCCGCCCTCGGCGTGCACGGCGTCGGCCAGGCGGGTCAGCTGCGGCTGCACCTCGGCGCGCATGTACATCTGCTGCGAGAAGGTGCGACCGTCGGCTGCCACCGCGCAGTAGGCCACCGTGGTGAGCGCCACGCCGCCCTCGGCCAGGCGCCGGTGGTACTCTATAAGATCATCAGAGGGAATACCGCCGGGGGTCATACCCTCAAAGGTGGCGGTCTTTACGACCCGGTTGCGCAGTTCCAGCGCGGCCAGTCGGGTGGGTCTCAATACCGGGTGGTCGCTCATGCGCTGTACTTACTGCGAAAGGCGGCAGGTTCCAATCACACTGGCCCACTGGCGCCGGGCGGCTGCTACCGCGGCGCTATCTCTGCAGCATAGAGCCGGCGCGCTTCGAGAATTCCTCGGCCGCCTTGTCGGCGTCTTTGCCGCCCTTCATGATCTCGCTTATATCCACGGGCACCGTAACGCCCGCCCGCGCCCCGGGGCGCTCACCTATGGCGGTCATCCAACGCGACAGGTTGTCCAGGCCGTCGGTGGATACACCCGACCAGTTGTGCGTGCGCACCCAGGCCCAGTTGGCCATGTCGGCAATGGAGTAGTCGCCAGCAAGGTACTCGCTGCGCGCGAGCTGACCGTCGAGCACCTCGAACAACCGACGGCTCTCGTTCTGGTAACGGTCGATAGCGGGCTGCAACTTCTCGGGAAAGTAGCGGTAGAAAACGTTGGCTTGTCCCATCATCGGGCCAATGCCGCCCATCTGGAACATGAGCCACTGTATTACCAGCGAGCGACCGCGGGTGTCGGTGGGTAAAAAGCGACCGCTCTTCTCGGCCAGGTAGATCATGATCGCACCCGACTCGAAGACCGCTAAGTCGCCTTCGTCGCGGTCAACAATAGCGGGTATGCGGCCGTTGGGGCAGATGGCCAGGAAGTCGGGCTGTTTCTGCTCGCCCGACATCAGGTCGATGGCGTGCACCTCGTAAGGCAGCTCCATTTCTTCGAGCGCAATGCTGGCCTTGTAACCGTTGGGCGTGGGCGAGGTGTAGAGGTCTATCATTATGCTTTTGCGCTCCTTGCGGCTGGCCGACCTGGGCCGGCTGCTGCGTTGAGAGCTTATGCCATGCCGGCGCGACCAAGAGGAGCGCCCACGTTTACCAGGCACGCGGGCGGCGTTTGCCACGGCCGGGACACCGGGCCAGCATCGCTGCAGTATGAACGACCAGGCAAGGCACGCCTCGCTCGACTACATGCTGCCGCTGGCCTGGCCCACGGTTGTCATGTGTTTTTCTGTGCTGGCGCTTTACACGCTCAGCTGGGCAGCCGCGCTGTCGGGTGCCATCCCCTTGTGGATGGGCGTGTTATTCAATGCCGTACTGGCCTACGCTTCGTTCACGCCCTACCACGAGGCCACGCACGGCAACATTTCGGCGCGGCAGCCCGGACTGGGCTGGCTCAACGAGTTGTGCGGCTGGCTGGCCGGCATCCCCCTGGGCGAATGCCACGCCCTGTTCAAGGTGGCGCATCTCAAGCACCACGCCAACACCAACAACCCCGAACGCGACCCCGACTACTTTGAGCCCGGCGTCACCGGCGCGGCTATCCTGCTGCGGTCGCTTACCCTGGTGAGTGGCTACCTGCGCGCCTTCCTCTCCGACGATGTGGTGGGCCCCGATGTAATACGGCGGCGCAAATTGCTGGGCACGGCCTGGTACGGCGGCCTGCTGGCCGTGATCGTCGCGGCTTCGCTCGCGGGCTATCTCAGCGAGGTGCTGCTGCTCGGCCTGCTACCGACGTCGCTGGCATGGATGACCCTGGCTGTTTGTTTTGACTACCTGCCGCACCGGCCACACCTGGAGCGCAACCGCTACCTGGCCACGCGCGTAACCTTGTTCCCCGGCCTGAAGTACCTTCTTTTGTGGCAGAACTTTCACCTCGTGCACCACCTCTACCCCACCATACCGTTCTACCTTTACGAGCGTTGCTTTGAACGGGTGCGCGGCGAGCTCACCGACCACGGATCACTGATTACCGGGAGCTGACCGGGCGGCGCTGGCGGCGCAGCGTCGCGGGCCTTTCATCGGCCGGGGCGACGTGGTTTGTTCAGCGGCAATGGGATTTTTAGACGGCAAGACCGCAATCGTAACCGGCGCTGGCCAGGGCGTGGGCCGCGGCATCGCGCTCGCCCTGGGCGACGAGGGAGCCCGGGTCGTGGTGGCCGGGCGCACGCTGGGTAAGCTGGCCGTCACCGTTGACCAGATACAGGAGCGCGGCGGAACGGCGGTGGCTGTTGAGGCCGACGTTCTCGAGCCCGCCGACATCGAACGGGTGGTGGCCACCACCCTGGCCGAGTACTCGGCCATAGACATACTGGTCAACAACGCGCAGACGGTGCCGCTGGGCAAACTGCTCGAGGTGGACGACGAGGAGTTCGAGCGCGGCTTTCGCAGCGGACCACTGGCGAGCCTGCGCCTGATGCGCGCGTGCCACGACGAGCTACGCGG
>DUBO01000019.1:0-3691 GCA_012960245.1 Candidatus Binatota bacterium
TCCCCTTCTTAAATTGCCTCTCGGCCGCTCACCATCACCCACCCACCCACGCAGGGGGGGCGCATACATGGACAGACAGCCGGCAATGGTGCTAGGCTCGCGGGTCTCCGGGAGGGAACCCACCATGTCTATTAAGTCTCTCGTATCGTTTGCTCTTACCTGTGCCGCCGCTGCGGCCTTGGTCGCGGGAACCGCGCTGGCTGCCGACCCGGCGGTCAAGTGCGAGTCGGGCAAGCTCAAGGAGGCCAGCAAGTACAGTTCATGCCGGCTGAAGGCCGACTCCAAGGCCGTAAAAAAGGGGGAGGCGGCCGACTACGCCAAGTGCGAGACGAAGTTTGCAGACAAGTGGGCAAAGGCCGAAAACAAGGCGGGTGCCGGTAACTGTCCGAGCGAGGGCGACCAGTCCTCGATGGACTCGCGCATCACGCTGGACACGGCCGAGATCGCTACGCTGCTGGCTGGTGGAAACGCGCCGACCTGCTCGGTAGACTGCGGTAACGGTATCGTAGACGCGGGCGAAGATTGCGACTTTGGCGACTTGAATGGTGATACCTGCGCTGGCCAGGGGCAGTTTGGCAGCGGGCTGGCTTGCGGTTCAGGCTGCGTGTTTGATACGGGTGGCTGCTCGGCGACTCGTTACGAGGACACCGGACTCGGCACGGTGATCGACCACCAGGCGGGTCTCGAGTGGCAGAAGACCGACGACGCGGGGGGTCTTACCGATAAGGATAACAGTTATTCCTGGTCCGATGCGGGTGGTGTTCCAGGGGGTCCGCACGGTACGGCGTTCTTCGTGTTTCTGTCTGGACTGAACGCGCCAGACGGGCCTGGGGCAAATCCTCCGCAAGACTGGACAACGGATACGGGATGCTACGCGGGGCGTTGCGACTGGCGCGTGCCGGTACTCGAGGAACTGGTTACTATTATAGATTGTTCGTTTGGGGATCCCTGCGTAGACCAATCAGTGTTCGGCCCGACAAACCCGTCGTCTAAATACTGGTCGTCCACTACTGATTCGGTAGGCCTTCAATTTCCGAACCACGCGTGGCTCCAGCCCATGGAATCCTGGGGAGCACACACCTCTCCCAAGACCTATGAATACCCGGTGCGTGCCGTGCGTGGCGGCCCCTGAAAAGGCGATACGCGCGGGCGCGGCGGGGTAAACACCAGCCGTGCCATGCTTTCAACCACTTAGCGGAGTACGGTTTGAACCGACTCATCTGTCGAGGTCATGAAGAAGGTGGGGGAAATCATGAGTGGTAATCCAATTCCGGACGAGGCCCGCCCGGTGATTGAGGACATGGCTCGCCGCGAAGATCGTGTTCTCCTTCGCATGAAGCCGGAGTGGACGGTGTACACGCCGCCGGTACATCTTCATGCCGGCGACGATGGCTCCGATCTGCGACACGGCCTGGCGGACAGGCTGCCCTGGCGGTGATGCGCTCCAGGTCGGAACCCTCACTTGCCGGGCCCACCCTGTCTCCCCCCGGGGTAGCCTGACCCTTGCCTGTTGGCGTCCTGCCCGGCTTAACTGATTTTACGTGGTGTAATTACCCATCAGGGTGGGCGCTGATCTTCACGGCCGCAGCGTAGGCACCGACGGAGCCGCGCTTGACTCCCACCTGTCGGATCTGGGCAATCCTCACCAGGTGATGGCAGCGCAACTGGGCGTGTTACCGGCGGCGGTGGCGAAACCAAGGCCGGCGGCCCGCAGAAAACGCTCAACCCGGGCTGTTTTGCGCCCGGGGCTCTGTATCCTTCCGGCTTAACGGGTTACACTGCCAGCATGCGGCTTCTTTACTGCCTCACCGGGCTGCGGCGTATAGCTTACTTGTTGCCTGGCGTGTTGTTTGCGCTGACGGCTGCCTCGTCCCCGGTGGGCGCTGCGGGTGGGCTTGTCTCGACGGTACTGTCCATGCAGGGCATTGACTGCCAGGGCTGCGGGATGGCCGCGGCCGCCAAGCTCAAGGGTTCCGAGGGTGTCGAGGAGGTCTCCTTTGACCGAGGCAAGGCCGAGTTGGCCGTGGATTATGACCCGTCAGCGACCGATCCGGCAACGCTCGCCTCGTCGGTGGGCGAACTGGGCTACACGGTGGTTGTTGGAGAGGGCAAGGGCAGGTACCTGCCCGACGCCGAATTCTCTTCCGAACTGGACGTGTCCTGGGCGTCACGCGACGGCGAGGCGGTAGACATCGAGGAGCACCTGGCTGAGGGCAAGGTGACGGTGATCGATTTTTATGCCAAGTGGTGCGGTCCGTGTCGCCTGGTTGATCGCGAAATGTTCTCCATCCTGCGCGCTCGCGACGACGTGGCCCTGCGCAAGGTAAACGTCAACGACTGGGGTTCGCCCGTGGCCCGGCAGTACCTCAGCAAGGTCCCGGAGCTACCGTACGTGATCGTGTACTCGAAGACTGGCCGCAGGGTCGAAGCTATAACCGGTCTCGACCTTCAAGGATTGCGCGCGGCCATAGACCGCGGGGCTTCCGATGGGTAAGCCCGGAAGCGTAGCGGCGGCTGTCCTGCCGGCACTACTGCTGCTGGCGGTGCCTGCCTGGGGTCAATGAGCCGGTTGAATAAATCCCATGCTCTCCGGTGGAGACGCACCCACTACTGCCGAGTACCAGGCCCCTCTTTCGCGGGGAGGGGTGCGCCTGGGCCTGTCAACCGAATACCACGCATTTACCAGGCCGGTTCACGGAGATGACTACGTTACCTACGAGGAACTGGTAGAGAACTGGCCGGCGACCGAGTCTCATCACAACAGCAAGCTGTACAGCTGGCAGGCCGATTTCTCGCTTCGCTACGCGCTGCGGGACCGGACCGAGCTGTTCGCGGTCCTGCCGCTTCGGCGACTGCGCGTCGAGGTAGCCGAGGAGACCAATCACCATCGTAACGAGACGATTGAAGGGCTGGGTGACATGCAGCTGGGCGTGCGCAGGTTCGTGCGGGCCGAACAGTATTTGCGGGTCGGGGCGATACTGGGAATGAGTTTGCCCACCGGGGAAAAGAAGTCACTGCCCACCGAGGCTTATCTTGGTTCGCACGTGGCCGCCGACCTTGGTATCGCCGTTCCCCCGCACAGCCACCTGCGCCTGGGCAGCGGTACCGTCAATCCCTTTGTAGCCGTCGACGGGGTCTACTCGCCGGAGGGTGATTGGATATACATGGGTTCGATGAGCGTGACCGTACCGTTCTATGATGCATCCGACGGTTACCGGACCGCGACCAGTGGTTCGGTAACCCTCGGGCTTGGCCACCGCGTGCAAGACGAAGATTTGTCGATCAACATGTTCACCAGCGTGTCGTACTCAGGTCGCGACGAGTTTCACGGGGACCCGGTCACGGGCACGCTCGGTACCCACGATGGCAACCTCGATGTCACCAACACCGGTCGCTTCGAGGTGACACTCAGGCCCACTCTCGGCTATCGGTTTTCCGACAGTCTTTCGCTCGATTTCCAACTCACGGTGCCCGTTTATACACGCATACACGAGGACGTTGACCAGCGTGATGTACAGCTTTCCGAGAGGGTAGGCGTGGTGGCGTCGCTCAGTTACCAGATCTGACGCGGTGGCCTCCCGGCCTGTCCGGGTCGACGTGTTCGATTCAAGGCGGCAGTCAAAATACCGCCGGCGAGCTGCGCTACCCCACCCACGCGGGGGGGGGGCGCGTAAAGGCGTCGGGATTTTAT
>DUBO01000019.1:3812-5184 GCA_012960245.1 Candidatus Binatota bacterium
ACCAGACTACGAATCTGGGGGTCGCAAGTTCGAATCTTGCCGGGCGCACTCTGTTCCCCCCTTCTTATCGTCGAAAATATATTCCCACATGGGGGGGGCGTAATCATGGACAGGCGGGCGACAGTGGTGGTAGGCTTGAGGAGCCTCCGGGGGTAACCGGCCATGTCTATCAAGTCTCTCGTATCGTTTAGTTTAACCTGTGCTGCCGTGACCGCCCTGGTCGGTGTGCCGGCGCTGGCTGCCGACCCGGCCGTGAAATGCGAGTCGGGCAAGCTCAAGGAATCGGGCAAGTACGGGTTCTGCCGTCTGAAGGCTGAGTCGGTGGCGGTGAAGAAGGGGCTATCGCTCGACTACAGTAAGTGCGACACAAAGTTCTCCGGCAAATGGGACAAGCTGGAATTGAAGGGCGCTGGCGAGTGCCCGAGTGAAAACGACTTCGCTGACCTTCAGAATCGGATCACCGAACATACGGATCTGGTTTCTCTGCTGCTTTCAGGCGTTGGCTTAGGAAACGAAGATCCCGATGCAGTGTATGTCGCGACACCCACCGACGGCGGGGCCGACACCGCGACTTGCGGCTCACAAGCGGAGCCCTGCGCGACCATCGCCTTTGGGCTCCAACCCTCAACACTGCTGGCAAAGCTGCGAGTTTACGTGGCAGGTGGAGAGTTCTTCGAAGATATTACACTGAGCGACGGTATCGATGTTCTCGGAGGATTTGACCCGGACAGCTGGGAGTCCGCTCCCGGCACTAACCCAACCATCCTCTACGGTTCGACGGGGAGCAGTCATCGAGCCGCGGTAACAGCCTTGAATATCACATCGCCCACATCGTTCGATGGCTTCGTTGTCTACGCCGCACCCGCCACAACGCTTTCCTCCAACAGTTATGGTGTTTATGTCAGTGCCTCTAGCGCTCAGCTTGTTATTACCAACAACGTCATCTTCGCGAACTCCGGTGCAGCGGGAGGCGACGGCGTTGGAGGTGCACAGGGACAAATAGGTATGGATGGTGATGGGGCAAGCCCGCCCGGTGCCGATGCGGCGTACGATGCGTTCATCGCAGCCAGCGCGGGTTTCTGCAACGCAGCCAACAATCGCCAATTCGCGAACGGTGGATTTCGCTCGTGTGGCGGCGACAACGTGAGTGGTGGCGCTGGAGGTGGCAATCAATGCGCACCAGTTGCGGGCTCGGAATTCAGCGGCATCGATGGCGCGCCAGGATCGGGTACAGGCGGGGGTCCGGGTGGTGACGCAGGCGACGACGGTGAGCTTCTCTTCAGCGGTGCGGCCTGTAGCGTCCCGCCAGCTCCGACCGCAGGCAGAGAAGGTTCGGAGGGTGCCGGGGGTTCCGACGGCCTGGGGGGTACGG
>DUBO01000020.1 GCA_012960245.1 Candidatus Binatota bacterium
AACATGGTGCACGCAAAGATGGGCGAGATGCTCAAGGCGATGCAGGAAGGCAGCACGGAGGGGCAAGGACATGGCGACACAGCTTGAGCAGGCCAGCGAAGTAGTCACGAGCGTGGTGCACGGGGCCGACGTACCGTGGGTGTGGATGGGCTTTGAGAACAGTGGCATCGAGATGAAGCTGCTGCGGCGAGGCCGCAAAGACGAGGTCTACACTTT
Organism: Candidatus Binatota bacterium; assembly: GCA_012960245.1. Taxonomy (NCBI): domain Bacteria; phylum Candidatus Binatota; species Candidatus Binatota bacterium. Next base: position 217 of record DUBO01000020.1, read on the forward strand.
CATGAACCGTTTCGCGCCCGGCTTCATGGCGCCGCGCCATCTGCACCTGGGCGAGGTGCACGCGTGGACAATGGAGGGCTGCTGGTGCTATCTCGAGTACGATTGGAAAGCGCGCGCGGGCGACTACGTGTACGAGCCCGCCGACTCCATACACACGCTCTACGTGCCCGAGGAGAACGAGGGCCTTACGACGGTTCTGTTCACGGTGGAAAAGGGCCTCGATCTCTACGACGAGAACGGCGAGTTGTTCATGACCCAGGACGGTGCGGGTTTAGAAGAGCTCTACCGTGCGGGGCTGGCCGAGCAGGGCCTGGACTGGCCCGACGCGATACTGCCCTGAACCTGGCAGGGCGAGCGTTGCCGAGGCCGCCGCGCCTCAGCCCAGGCCGCCGTCCTGGTCCTTGCCGTCCATGCCCGCGTTGAGTCGCGCCTGGCCCACCAGCTCGCGGGCGATCTCCCCGATCTGCGTCGGGTCGTCCACCGGCTTGGCTTCGGGCCCACGGTGCCAGCCCTCGGCCACGGCAAACACGCCGCCCGAAGCTTCGAACACCCGTCCGCTGATGTCGTTGGACTCTTCACTCGCCAGCCAGGTGACGATGGGGGCTATCCAGCGCGGCGACATGGCGTCCTTGCTCTCTTCTGTTTCGCCGCCCATGCCGAGGTCTTCGGTCAGGCGGGTCAGCGCCGCGGGCGCGATCGCGTTCACGGTAACGCCGTAGCGCGCGAGCTCTCTTGCGGCGATGATCGTAAACGATGCGATACCCATCTTGGCAGCGCCGTAGTTGGTCTGACCGGCGTTGCCGTAGATGCCCGACACCGAGGTGGTGTTGATGATGCGGGCGTTGTTGGTTTCGCCAGCCTTGCTGCGCGCGCGCCAGTAGCCCGCCGCGTGGCGGGCGGGGGCGAAGGTGCCCTTGAGGTGCACCTTGATGACCGCGTCCCACTCGGCCTCGTCCATGTTCACGAGCATGCGGTCGCGCAGTATGCCGGCGTTGTTGACGAGCACGTCCAGGCGGCCGAAGGCGTCCACTGCCTGCTGTATCATCGCCTCGGCCTCGTCAAAGTTGCTCACGTCGGCCGCGTTGGCCACCGCCTCGCCGCCCGCGGCCTTGATCTCGGCCACCACTTCGTCGGCCGGTCCCGTGTCGGCGCCACTACCATCGCGTGCGCCGCCAAAGTCGTTGACGACCACCTTGGCGCCGTGCTCTGCAAGCATGAGCGCGTACTCGCGTCCGATGCCGCGGCCGGCGCCGGTTACGATTACTACCCTGTCTTCACATAATCTGCTCATGGGACAAACATTGTCGTCCGGGCGAGCCAAAGCAAGGCAGTCGTCGCGGGTTTGAGCCGCGGATGCTGTTGTCTCAGCTCGCCCAGTGGGCTTGGCTTGCAAGCGAGGGACACCCCCGGGAGGACGCCGCCATGATAGACCTTTACACCTGGACCACGCCCAACGGACGCAAGGTTTCGATAATGCTCGAGGAGACCGGGCTCGACTACCACGTGCAGCCCGTCGACCTGCAGGCCAACGAGCAGGCGGGCGCCGAGTTCCTGGCCGTGTGTCCCAACGGTAAGATTCCGGCCATCGTTGACCACGACACGGGGGGCACACCGCTGCCACTGTTCGAGTCGGGGGCCATACTGTTACACCTCGCCGAAAAGACCGGGCAGTTTCTGCCTGGCCTTGAGCGACCGTCCGAGCGCGCGCGGGTCGTGCAGTGGCTGATGTACCAGATGAGCCACGTGGGCCCTATGATCGGCCAGGCCGGCCATTTTGTTAACACCGCCGAGGACAAGATCCCCTACGCAATAGAGCGTTTCGTGGGCGAGTCGATGCGCATTGTTGGCGTGCTCAACAACGCGCTGGCCGATTCTGACTACCTCGCGGGCGATTACTCCATTGCCGATATGGCCACCTATCCATGGATCGAGGCGGCGTGGGAGCCGTTCACCTCGATGTCCGAGGGCAAGGCCGAAGAGTTGGCGGCGCTCAGGGCGTGGATGGACAGGTTGGCTGCTCGCCCCGCGGTCGCTCGCGGGATGGCCGTAGGTTCGGGGAACTGATAAACGGGCAGACCGGAGGATAGCATGAAAGAATATCTACAGTTTTATATCGATGGCGCCTGGGTAGACCCCGCGGGCAGCAACACCCTTGAAGTCATCAACCCCGCCACCGAGCAGGCCGTGGGCCGCATCGCCATGGGCGGAGCCGAGGACGTGGACCGCGCGGTCAAGGCCGCGCGCCAGGCCTTCGAGACCTTCAGCCTCACTAGCGTGGACGAGCGCATCGCGTTGCTCGAAAAAATAGTAGCCGGCTTCCAGGCTCGCTACGAGGAGTTTGCGCAGACGATTTCCTCGGAGATGGGCGCGCCGATCACGCTCTGCCAGCTGGCCCAGGCCGGCGCAGGGCTCGCGCACTTTGCTGGCATGGTCGAGATAGCCAAGGGCTACGCCTTTGAGCAACAGCGTGGCACCACCATGCTGCGCAAGGAGCCTGTTGGCGTGTGCGGACTCATCACGCCGTGGAACTGGCCCATCAACCAGATCGCCTGCAAGGTTGCACCGGCCATTGCCGCTGGTTGCACGATGGTGCTCAAGCCGAGCGAGCTCGCGCCCTTGAACGCCTGCCTGCTGGCCGAGGTTATCCACGACGCGGGCGTACCGGCGGGTGTGTTCAACCTCGTTAACGGCGACGGTCCCTCGGTGGGCGCGGCCCTGTCGGCCCACCCGGGCATAGACATGATGTCGTTCACCGGCTCAACGCGTGCCGGCACGGCAGTGGCCGAAGCGGCAGCGCCCGGCGTCAAGCGGGTGGCCCAGGAGCTGGGCGGTAAGTCGGCCAACATTGTCCTCGACGACGCCGATCTAGAGGCGGCGGTGTCGGGTGGCGTGCAGAATTGTTTTGGCAACAGCGGGCAGTCGTGCAACGCGCCCACGCGCATGCTGGTGCCTGCCGATCGCCATGACGAGGCCATGGCAATCGCGCGCAAGGCAGCCGAGGCGGCTGCCGAGGGCGTGGGCGATCCCACCAAGGAAGAAACCGTGTTCGGCCCGCTGGCGCACGCCGGGCAGTACGAAAAGGTGCAGGGGCTCATCAACAAGGGCTTAGAAGAGGGAGCCACCCTGGTGGCCGGCGGCCCGGGGCGACCCGAGGGACTCGACAAGGGGTACTTCGTGCGGCCCACGGTATTTGCCAACGTGTCCAACGACATGACCATTGCGCGCGAGGAAGTCTTTGGCCCGGTGCTTTGCATACTGCCTTACCGCGACGAGGAGCAGGCCATCGCCATTGCCAACGACACCGAGTACGGGCTGTCGGGCTACGTTCAGTCGGGCGACATTGAGCACGCCCGCCGCGTGGCGTCGCGCTTGCGCACGGGCAACGTGCACATCAACGGTGCAGGCCCCGACTTCGCAGCGCCCTTTGGTGGCTACGGCAAGTCGGGCAACGGCCGCGAGTGGGGCGAGTTCGGGCTCGAGGAGTTTCTCGAGGTCAAGGCCGTGCTCGGCTGGGAACCGGCCTGAGCGGTTTCCCAAGCACATGCCCGTGAGTCGTGCCGCCGTCCGTTGTGGGTTGCGTGGCAGCCGTGGCAGGCAGTAGAGGACAACACGCATGCTTTCACGACTCGACGATTACCCGGTGCACCAGGCGCCCGAGCCACTGCTGAGCCCTGCGACGAGCGACCGTAACGTATACGATCGCTACTGGATGAACGGCTTCGACCGCGACGGCGAGTTTTACTTTGCCTTCGGCCTGGCGCGCTACCAGCACCGGGGCATCCAGGACGCTGCCTTCAGCGTGGTGATCGACGGCCGCCAGTATGCCCTGCACGCCTCGGGGCGCGCGCCCGCGGAGCCCACCGATACCGCCGTGGGTTCAATGCGCTTGGAAATCACCGAGCCAATGCAGTCCATGCGATTGCTGGTTTCGCCCAACGAAGCGGGCATAGAGGGCGAGCTCGTTTACAGCGCGCGCACGGCCAATATCGAAGAGGCGCGGCAGACCATGCGCCGCGATGGCCGGGTGATAATGGACGCCACGCGTTTTACCCAGTGGGGACGCTGGAGTGGATCGCTGCGCGTGGATGGCCGCGAGCTTGAGATCGACCCTGCGCGCGTGCTCGGCACCAAGGACCGGTCGTGGGGAGTGCGCCCCGTGGGCGAACCCGATGCGGGCGGCGCACCGTCAGCCGAACTGCCGCAGATATTTTTCCTCTGGGCACCGCTGCACTGGGACGATCACTGCACGCACCTCGGCTTGTTCGAGGATGCCCAGGGCGGCAGGTGGCACCAGGGCGGTGCCGTTCTTCCGGCCTATGATTCGCTGGGCGAGCTGCCCGGTGTCGAAGATCCGGCCACCCGTCGCGCGCGCGCCGTGGATTACGAGGTCGATTATATTCCCGGCACGCGCCGTGCTGCGGCGGCGCGCCTGCTGTTGGATATGGGCGACGGAGAGCGCCGGGAGATAACGCTCGAACCGTTGCTCACCTTTCGCATGAAGGGGCTGGGCTACCTGCACCCCGAGTGGGGGCAGGGCGTGTGGAAGGGCGAGCAGGCCGAGGCCGGAGAGAGCTGGGCCGTTGACGACATCGACGAGCTCGCCCTTGAAAACATACACGTGCAGCAGGTGGTACGCGCCCGTTGTGGCAGTAGCAGCGGCGTGGGCGTGCTCGAGCAACTCGCCATAGGCCTGCACGCGCCGTCGGGCTTTACCGATTTTTTTGGCGGGGCCGAATGATGCCCCGCTACGCGCTCGAGCAGTTCTTCGGCGGCGACCACCAGCCCATGGTGACGCACGTGCCGCACTGCAAGCACCTGGACATGAGGCTGGTCGAGGCGGCACCCTGCGCGGGAACGGTGAGCCTGCCCTGGCAGGAGCGCCTGGTGGGTAACCCGGCTACGGGCGTCGTGTTCGGGGGGGTGATAACCACCCTGCTCGACCACGCATGCGGGTTGGCTGTGACCTGCTCGCTGGAGAAGCTGATCGCTATAGCCACCCTTGACCTGCGCATCGACTACCTGCGCGCGGCCGTGCCCGGCTGCGAACTCTTTGCACGGGCCGAGTGCTACAAGAGCACCCGCAACGTCGCGTTCGTGCGCGGCACGGCCTGGGACGAGGACGCCGATGATCCGTTTGCTACCTGTCTTGCTACCTTCATGCTGGGGGCGCACTCAGCCGGCCACGGTGCTGACCGGATGAAAAACGAGGCGGAGCAATCGTCGTGAGCGCTATCGACGAGGTCATAGCGCAGATTCCCTACGCGAGATTTCTCGAGGTGCGCGAAGACCACGACGAAGACGGTTCGCTGGTGGTGCTTCCGTTTCGCGACGAGATAGTAGGCAACGTCAACCTGCCGGCGGTGCACGGCGGGGTGGTCGGCGCTTTTCTCGAGCTCACCGCGCTTCTGCAGCTCATGGAACAGGGCCTGGAGCGGGTGCCGCGCCCCATTAACTTCAACATTGATTTTCTCCGCTCGGTCGGCCCGCACGACACCCGCGGGCGCGCCGAAATCGTCAAGCACGGCCGCCGCATTGCCAACGTGCGCGTGCTGGCCTGGCAGGACGACCGGGCCCGCCCGGTGGCCGCCGGCATCGGCAATTTCCTCCTTTAAAGGCGCGCGCTCTTCAGTACAGCCGTCCCACGAAGTGGGTGGCGAGGTCGAGCAGCAGGAGCATGCCCATCGAGGCCGCCAGGGCTTCGACCACTACGCGGCGCAGGGGCCAGTTCTCGCCGGGCCGCTCGTCCAGGCGGCGGAACATCGGGAAGCTCACGAGGAAGTAGCAGGCGTAGAACAGCGATCCCCACTTGAGCATGCGCGGCAGGTCGCTGTAGCCGAACTGCTGCTCGATGGATCCGCCGGCCATGAAAAAGGTCTCGGCCCAGGCAAACAGGTAGGCCACCGCGACGACCAGCAGCGGTTGCGCCCAGCGCGACGACAGCAGCGGCAGACCGCCCGCGCGCCGAAGCAGCACGACGGCGGCCGCGTGGTAGCTCACAAAATAAAACAGCGCCGAGGGGTACATGATCAACGGCACCGCCTGCGCGCCGCTGCCGATCAGGGCCGAGTCGAGGGTCCACTCGAGCTGCGGGTAGCGGTAGTACATGCCGAGCACGTCGAAGAAGTACTCGCTACCGAAGTAGCTGCCCATCCCCGAAAATACGGCCAGCCACGCGGTGGCCTTGAACCAGTAGCAGCGCCACCAGGGGCGCCCGGCCGTGGTCGCACGCCCGGCCAGGAGCGGCACCACGACCAAGGGGGCAATTATGGCCAGCATCGCCAGGTTGAGTGCCGAGTCGCCCCAGCGCTCACCGGCGCCTGTCAGCATGAGCGTACCCATGCAGGCCATCCAGTAAGGCGTGTAGAGCAGGAACAGTTTCTCGGCCCAGGCCTTGTCGGGGTTGGCCGAGAACCAGCGTGCAGCGGGCCGTCCGCCTTCGTTGTCGGCGACGGTATTCACTTGCGCGGCGCTCACTCGGGGCGTATTTTCTCGTGGCCCGGCGCTACCTCACCGGCCACGGCTGCCTCGAGCCGCTTTGACATTCCCTCTCCCAGTACGCCGGCCTCTATCATCTCGAAGAACAAGGCGGTGACGTTGCCGAGGTCAAAGAAATCGGCCTGCCACTCCCACTTGAAGTCACCCGCGTAGCGAAACCAGGATCCTCCGATGCCTTCCACCGTGTAAGGCGTGCCGTCGGGCCTGCTGGCGTCGGCCACCTGTTTCCAGAAGCCGACGACCTCGCCCTGCTTCTCGTCGATGAGCACCTTCATGTAGGGGTAGTTCCAGCCGTCCAGTCCCTGCATCTCGGTGCCCAGCGCCCACTCGCGGATCTGCTCGCGGCCGCGAGCCATGAAGCGCTCGTTGGGCCCGGTGTTCCAGCTGTACTCGGCGTCGTCGGTATACATCTCGGCCATGGGCTGCCAGTCGCCGGCCTTCTCGGCACGGCGGTTGGCTTCGAGCCAGCGCTCTACCATTTCTTCGAGTTCTTCTCGCGGGTACGACGGCATAAAGTTTCCTCCTGTTGGTTGCTCACGAGAGCGGGTCGCTGGCTGTTTTTTTGTTAGAGCCTGCTGTTCGGATGGCGCGGGTGGGGCAGTTGGCGGCGGCCGCGGCGACGCCCCCGCGCTGGTCGTCCGGCGCTTGCGGGTCGAGCAGCACAACCTTGTTGCTCGCGGTGTCAACGCGGAACACCTCCGGCGCTTCCGATTCGCACACGCCGTGGCCCTGGCACAGGTCGAGGTCGACGCTCACGCGCAGGGGGCCGGTGGGTTGAACGTCTGCCGCGACCCCGGCTCGGGTGGATCCAGCGTCGGAGCTTGTCCGGGTCGGTCGAATGCCCTGGCCACGTCGGCGGTAGCGCACGCGAACGGGGCCGGCCGGTTGCACGACCATCTTCGTGTAGTCGGCCTTGTAGCTGTCGGGAGCATCGACCAGTCGAAACTCGAAGTTGGCCAGTAGCGAGGTCATGATGGCCTTGATCTGCATGAATGCGAAGGCCGAGCCCGCGCAGCGATGGCGGCCACCGCCAAACGGAATCCACGCAAACGGTTTCTCGTGTTCCTCGCGGCCGGGCAGGTAGCGCGAGGGGTCAAAGCTCAGCGGGTCGGGAAACGACTCTTCGAGCAGGCCGGCTACCACCGGCGAGATGGCCACCTGGCTGCCGGCCGGCACCGTGTAGCCGCCGTAGTCGAAGTCGTGAATCACGCCGCGCAACAATATCACCAGCGGCGGGTGCAGCCTGAGAACCTCGCGCAGCGCGTTCTCCAGTTCGGGCATCTCGCGCAGGGACTGGTAGCCCAGGTCATCCGACGCGGCCATGATCTCGTCGTTTTCGGCCAGCACGCGGGCCAGTACCGAGGGGTTGCGCAGCAGCTCGACCACCAGCCAGGTTAGTGTGCCCGAGCTCGTGTGGTGGCCGGCAAACATGGCCGAAGTGAGTATGCCGGTGATCTCGTCGGCGGTAAGCGACGACCCGTCGCTGTAGCGCGCCTCGATGAGCGCCTGCAGCGCGTCGTCGGCGCTGTCGCCGGTGACCGAGCGGTCGTCGATGATGTCGGTGATCATTTCGACCAGGCGCACGCGGGCGCGGTCACGACGGCGGTGCGCGGGGATGGGGATCGAGGGGTTGATGTAACCGAGGGGCGTGACGCCGCCTTCGAGGTCGGCGTACACGCGCGCGAACTCCTCGTTCATCTCGTGGCGAAACTTGCGGCCGAGCAGGCAGTGGCTCGATGTGTAGGTGGTGAGCTCGGCGAAGAACGCGAGCAGGTCGAGCTCGCCCTCGGCGTCGAGCCCCGGCTTGCCGTGGCCGTCGCCGTTATTACCACCGTTATTACCGCCGTACATCATGCCGTTTACTTCTTCGACAAACACAGAGGTGTAGCTGCGCATGTTGCGGTCGCGAAGGGCGGGCATGAGAAAGCCGAGTTGCTCGCGCAGGCGATCGAGCGGGGCGTCAAAGACCACGCCCGGCCCGAACACCGGCGTCATGATTTCGTAGGCTTCTTTCTGGCTGAGCTGTTCGTCGGGCGCGCGGCAGAAGGCCTCGTGGGCGGCGGGCCCGGTCATGAGCACGATCTTCTTGTTGAGCAGGCGAAACTCGCCCAGCTCACCACACTCGCGGTGTACGCGCTGCATGAGCGCGACCGAGTTGCGGCCGAATTCAACGGCGTGGCCGAGCAGTGGCAGCCCGCCGCTGACCTTGGACGGGGCCCGGCGGGCGGCGGAGCGGTCGCTCATTTCTTGAATTCCACCGGCATGGCCGAAAAGCCGCGCACGTTGACCGAGTGCACGCGTTCGAGTCCGTCCGGGTCGAGCTCGTAGCCTGCAAAGCTGCCCAGCAGCTCTTCGAGCGCCACGCGGGCCTCGAGCCGGGCCAGCGATGCGCCCAGGCAGAAGTGCGTTCCGTGACCGAAGGCCATGGTGTCGGTCGTGTCGCGGCGTATGTCGTAGACGTCGGCGTGGTCAAACACCCGCGGGTCGCGGTTGGCAGCGCCGACGAGCAGCACCACCATTGAGTCGGCGGGCACGGTTTGTCCGTACCACTCGAGCTCGCGTGAGCTGGTGCGTGCCAGTGCCTGCGACGAGGGATCGTAGCGCAGTGTTTCTTCCACCCACGCGGGCACCAGCGACGGGTCGTTGCGCACGAGTTCAAACTGGTCGGGATTGCGCCAGGCCCAGTACAACGCGTTGGCCAGCAGCTTGGTGGTGGTCTCGTTGCCGGCGATTATCATCAGGAAGAGGAATCCGATGATCTCGCGTTCGCTCAGGCTGTCGCCGTCGATCTCGGCGGCCAGGAGCGCGTCGGTGAGGTCTTCGCCGGACTTGTCGCGGCGGTCGGCGAGCGAATGCTCAAAGTAGCCCACGATTTCCAACGCGGCTTCCAGCCCTGCCGTCGGTATGTCGCGAGAGCCTTCTTCGCGGTGCACGACGAGGTCGGCCCACTTGCGCAGTGTTTCGCGGTCGGCCTCGGGGACCCCCAGCATCTGGCTGACGACGTCCATGGGCAGGCGGCCAGCAAAGTCGGAAATGAATTCACAGCGAGGGCCGTCGAAGCGCTCGATGTAGTGGCGCGCGAGCTCGCGTATGCCGGGCTCGAGCGCGGCCACGCGCCGGGGCGTAAACACGCGCGACACCAGCGCGCGCATGCGCGTGTGGCGTGGTGGATCCATGGCCAGGAACGACATGGTGTTCTCTGCGTTCTCGGTCATGGTCGCGTCCAGCGATACGCCGCGGCGATTGGACAGGTCTTCGGTGTTGCGAAAACCCGCGAACACGTCGGCGTGCCGTGACAGCGCCCAGAAACCCAGCTCCTCGTTATGGTATAGCGGTGCCTCTTCGCGCAGGCGCTCGTACACGGGGTAGGGATCCTCGTGCACCTCGTAGGCGTAGGGGTTATACACCACCGCCCCTTCTGCCTGTGTTGGCAGCCGAGGTGGTCCTTTTGTAGACGCGCTACCCATGGCCAGCGAAGACTACGCTCCTTGCCCCGATAACAGAAGGGGGGAGGAGCCTTTGGGGGCAAAAATACCGGGACCTTCATGCCAATAGGTACGAATCCTCCCTTGGGCTAGGGTGGTGTCATGAAGTTGCGAGTGGGTTTCGTTGGACTGGGTAATATAGGCCGGCCCATGGCGGCGCGCTTGGTGGCTGCAGGCATGCACACGACGGTGTACGATGTCGACGCTTCGGCGGTGGCGGCGCTCGTCGATCTGGGCGCCCACGCTGCTATTGCCGCCCGAGAGTTGGCCGCGGCTGCCGATGTTACCGGCGTCTGCGTGCGCGACGACGAGCAGTTGCGTGCCGTGGTGACCGGCGATGACGGCCTGCTGGCGGGCGCCTCGGAGGGCGACATGATAGCCGTGCACAGCACGGTACTGCCCGACACCGTGCGCGAGCTTGCCGTCCTGGCCGAGCAGCAGGGGGTGTCGCTCATAGACGCCTGCATAACCGGCGGCGCATCGGGCGCCGAGCAGGGTACGCTCACCAGCATGGTTGCGGGCGACCAGCCAGCGCTCGATCGGGCGCGCCCCTACCTCGACGCGTTCAGCGCCAGTGTTCTCGCCACCGGCCCGGTCGGCTCGGCCGCCGCGACCAAGTTGTGCAACAACCTGGTCACCTATCTTGAGTTCCTGGCGGCCTTCGAGTCGCGGTTGCTGGCCGCGGGTTCCGGGCTCGACCCTGACACGCTCGAGCGTGTGCTTATAAGCAACGGCAACCTGACCGAGCAGATGCAGTCATTTCTCGCCCTGCACAAGTTGCCCGCCGCCGCCCGCGAGGATGCAGGCCTGCAGACGATGCTGGCGGGCTTTGCCGGGCTGGCCGAGAAAGACCTCGCCCTCACCCTGGAATACGCCGCGCAGAATGGCGTGGAGTTGCCCGGTACCGAGCGCTGCCAACAGCTCATGCGCCGGGTCTACGGGGTCATCGACCCCGCCTGAGCCCATCTCCCGGCATATTGCCGGAATAAATCCTTAAACCAGGCCAGGAACTCCCAAACACCGCTATATCCGCCCCTGAACTTCGCCCCAATCCGAAAAAACAGCAGTTTGGCCTCTATTTTTACCCGATCGGGGGATGGGTAGCTCTTGACACCAGCCTTACTTTGGGAATATTATCCCAAATAGAGGAGCCGGGGATGCCTAACCGAGCCGTGAGGCTGGCGGGGTAAAAATAATCGGGCCGGTACCGAGAAAGGAGGCAAGAAGAAAATGACAACAGTAAAAACCATGGAGCAGAAGGCGGTGCTGGTAGCCTGGCTGGCCGCCGCGGTCATCGTGCTGGTGGCGGGTAGCGCGAGCGCGCAGATAGGGATTCCGCCTGCGCCGATGCCACCCAACACCGCAGTGTGTCCGGTACCGCTCATCGACGTGGACGCAAGGCGCTCGGTGTTCGTAACCGAGCTCAAGGTGCTCAAGAAATTTGAGCTTGAAGACGTGCTCGGTCGCCTGGCGGCTCCGAGCATCACGCCGGCGCTCGGAGCGAAGGCGCTGTGGAAGCAGTGGTGGGACACCCAGAACGTAGCCCCGGGACTGGGGGTGGGATTGAACTGCGACGACATCATCGACGCGTCGGGCAACCCGGCTATCAACGGTTTTCCGATCGAGTGCCCGCGGCCCGAAGGCGACGAGGTTAACAACAACCCCTTCGACCCGGGGCTGGCGTCTTACTACAAGCCCATCGCGTTGGTAAATCGTTTTGATCTCGCGCCGACCGACGGTGCCAACTGCGGCGAGTACCGCGTCATTTTTGCGCGCGACTCCGGTGCGACGAACCTGACCCAGCGCAACCTGGTCATCTTCGAAGCAGTGCTACCCAACCCGAACCCGGGTTGCGGGGTGGAGGGCTGTCGCAACGTGGCCAAGTTCTGGGGCAAGCTCACCGACGTTAACAGTGCCAAGCGCAGGGGCCGCCTGCTCAGGCGTTTCTACTTCAGCGGAATACCCAGCCTCGGTATAGAGCCGGTGATACAGCGCGCCAACTTCGGACCCGGCGCCGGCCAGGTGCGCACCAACCAGTTTCTCAACACGCCCGGCCCGGTGCCGTGGCAGCTGAGGGAGTTCAAGCTGGTGGAGCTTTGCACTTCACCCTCGGGCCCCTGCCAGGTGCAGTTCGTGCCCGTCACCGACAAGACCAACCCCTTCGGTGAGTTGTTTGACGACACGTCCACGTTGCCGCGGGCGAACCCGTTCCAATCGCACTTGCTCACCCAGTTGCCGGCCCTCGTGGTCAACGACCTGCTGGGGTTTTCATACCAGGTGCCTGACATGTTCAACGCGGGACAGAGCAACTCGCAGGGCTCAGAAAACAACTACGAGTTTCACTTCAACCAGGGCAGCGGTGCGCTGGGCAACGCCATGCAGGCGGGACTCAACCTGCTCGGAAGCAGCCTGACACCAGGCGAGGTGGTCAAGCGGGCGCAGACCCAGTCCTGCGCCGGTTGTCACCAGCTCAACAACTTCGGACAGGCGGCCAACCTTGGAGGCGGGCTGACATGGCCACCGTCGCTGGGCTTCGTGCACGTGTCGGAGGGGACCACTGTCACCATCAACGGTACCCAGCATTGGCAGACATCGCTGGCCCTGGACGACGTCTTCATACCGGCGCGTGAAAGTCTCCTCGAGGATTTTCTGTCGAACCCGCCCTGCTCGCCTTGCGTGTCGCTGGCGGCTGGAAGCGGCCCGGGCAATGGCGCGAGCATGGCGCCGCCGGGCAGCGGACAGGGCTCGATGCTGGTCGAGCCCGATGCGTCGGGACGACTGCTGGTCGATCCCGCCGACGTGGCGGCACTTGACGCGAGGCTGTCTGAGGGCAGGTCGTTGCTCACTATAGGTGGACCTCGCAGGGTGCACTGAGCTCGGCTCGGTGCGGCAGCGCGTGACACTGGTCGCGCGTGGGACTGATCGCGAGGGGGTGCCCCGAGCGCGGTGAGGCCAGGCGGCGGTCGTTCTCCCTATCCCCGGGGAGTGCGGCCGCCGTTTTTTCAGAAGGGGCCCGGGCTCCTAGTTGTTTACCTGGGCCCGCTTGACCGACGCCCGGACCACGGGGATTTCGTCGTCGGCGGGCTCGGGCATTTTCTGCTTGCGGGCCAGCGCTGCCTCCACGGCGGGGGCGAGGCGCTCGGCCCGCGCGGCCGCGCCCTGCTGCTCGCGTTCGGCAAACTCGGGCAACACCTCGGTGGCGAAGCGCTCAATCGACTCGCAGATATGTTCGTGGCGCGCGCGACCGCACTGCTGCATGAAGATGACCTGGTCTACGCCTGCTTGTTCGAAGTCACGGAGCTGTTGCCTGATGTCGTCCGGGGTACCGATGCCCGGGCCCGCCTCGATACCGGTTCGTATCTGCGAGGCTCGGTGTTCCTGGTAACGTTCCCACAAGCGGGTACGGCCGGGCACCGTGTCGCTGGCCACGAGCGAGTTGAGCGCGAAGCCGAAGAACTCGAAGTGTTCCTTGCCGCGTTCCACGGCGGTGGCACGATCGGGGTGCACTGAGAAGCCGGTGACCATGGCGAGGTTGGGGTTGACCGAGTGGCCCAGCGGCACGCAGTGGTCGCCGGTGATGGTGTCGTAGTACGCGTCGCACCAGGAGCGCGCGTCGCGCGGGTCGACGAACGAAAACGCCAGTACGCCGAGTCCGTGTGATGCGGCAACGCGTATGGTGTCGCGGTTGGTGCAGGCCATCCACATGGGCGGGTGCGGTTTCTGCACGGGCTTGGGGATGACGTTGCGGCAGGGCAGCTCGAACGACGGGCTGCTGTAACCGGGGTAGGGGGTCATGGCCATCATGTTGGCAATCTGTTCGGCCGCTTCGAGCGACATGTCGCGCTTCGTGCGGGCGGGCACACCGAAGCCGGCCAGCTCCATGCGCGTGGCGCCTTCGCCTATGCCGAAGTCCACCCGGCCACCCGACACGAGGTCGAGAGTGGAAATCACCTCGGCCGTGCGCGCGGGGTGATTATAGTTGCCTATGACCTGGCGGATGCCGTGGCCGAGCCTTATGCGGCTGGTGCGCGCGGCGGCGTTGGCCAGGAAAACCTCGGGTGCCGAGCAGTGCGAGTACTCCTCGAGAAAGTGATGCTCCACGGCCCAGGCGTGGTCTATGCCCACGCGATCGGCGATCTCTATCTGCTCGAGTGCCTCGAGGTAGAGCCGTTGCTCGTCGCCCTCGTCCCAGGGCCGGGGTAGTTGCAGTTCGTAGAACAGTCCAAATTTCATGTTTTATGTCCTGCTTGCAGACGGACGTGGTTGCTCCCCCGGCCCCCGGCAGGGTATGTTCGCGTCGCTGCTGAAGCCACACTGGCCTGGCTCGGCGTCGGGGCTTTGCTGCTTCGCGTTGCTGTTGTATGAACGGGGGCGGTTGCCGTGCATCGCCTCGGTGCGCTCGCCTCCTGGGGATCGATTGATGGAAGAGACTGGCGTTTACGAAGCGATGAGCACGCTGCGGGCCGTGAGGCGACTGCGCAGCGACCCCTTGCCCGACGAGGTACTCGAGCGCGTGCTGGAGGCCGCCACCTGGGCGCCGACCGGCGGCAACCTGCAACCCTGGCGTGCGATAGTGCTTCGCGACCCCGAGCTCAAGGCCGCCACCGGTCGCCTCTACGCCGACTGCTGGCAGCGCTACGTTGGCGGGCACCGAGCGGCCATCGAGGGGCTGGGCGCGGAGTTAAAAGCCAGCCAGGAGCGCATGCTCGCTGCCGGGGATTACCTGGCCGAGCACTGGGCCGACTCGCCGGCGATAGTCGTGTTCTGCTTCAACCCCGAGGCCATGGCGATCACCGACCGGGCGCTCGACCGCGTGTCGGTAGTTGGCGGCGCGTCGGTGTACCCGGCGGTCGAAAACCTGTTGCTAGCCTGCCGCGCCGAGGGGCTGGGCTGCGTGCTTACGACGCTGCTGTGCGAGGTCGAAGAAGAACTGCGCGGGCTGCTGGGTTTTCCCGGGCCCTGGGGTGTGGCCGCGGCCGTGCCGCTTGGATATCCGCTGCTGGGTGGGCACGGCAGTATCAGTCGGCGCCCGGTGAGCAAGATGTTTTTCGCCGACAGTTGGGGAAAGGCGTGGTAGCCGCGTTGGCTGTACTCGCCCAACTCGCCGGGATGCTCGGAGCGACGCCGGCGTGAAGACGCTGCTCGAAGGCACACGGGCCCCGGCGTCGCTGGTGGCGGCGCTCGACGGCCGCGGCGGCGAAATCGAGAAACTCCGGCGCTTGCCCGACGACATCGTGGCCGAGTTGCTCGGCTCGGGTATTTTTCGTGCCTGCGTACCAACCGTGTACGGCGGCGACGAAACGCCGCTGATCGAAACCCTTGCGCTTGTAGAAGACATAGCTTTCTACGACGGCTCGACGGGTTGGTGCGCCGGCATCGGCGCAACCACCTCGACCTTGTCGGCGTGGCTGCAACCCGACGCGGCGGCGCTGGTGTACGGCGACGCAAACGTGATCACCGGTGGCCACGCGGCGATGCTGGGCACGGCGGCGCCGGCGCCCGCGGGCGGCCTGCTCGTAAACGGCGCCTGGCAGTGGGGCTCGGGCACGCAGCACTGCAGCTGGGTGGTGGGCGGTTGCCGCATGACCAACTCCGAGGGCAAAGCAGCGCCCGGTCCAGGCGGGCTCGAGCAGGCCGTGGTGTTCATGCGGCCCCCGCAACTCGAGTTCATTGACTCCTGGCATGTATCGGGGCTGAAGGGCACCGGTAGCGTCGACTTCAAGGCCGACGATGTGGTGGTCGAGGCCGGGTTGTGGGCCGACCCCTTCACGCGCCCGCCGGTTCTCGACCTGCCGTTGTCACGTTTTCCGTTTTTTGGATTGCTGGCCTGCGGGGTCACCTGCGTTTCGCTGGGCATAGCCCGCCGCGCATTGGCCGAGTTTCTCGAACTGGCGGCGAGCAAGGTGCCCTTTCAGGCTGCGCGTACCCTGGCCGAGCGACCGACCGTACAAGCCGGGGTGGCCCGGGCCGAGGCCGACCTGTTGTCGGCGCGGGCGTTGCTTCGCGAATCGGTAGAGGCGGCGTGGGCGTCGGCGGAACAGGGCAGCCTGCCCGACGAGCAACGCCGCGTGCTCAGGCTGGCGGCCACCAACGCGACGCTGTCGTCGGTGCGCGCGGTAGATTTTCTTTACACGGCCGCCGGTGGCTCTGCTGTCTACGAGAGCTCGCCCATGCAGAGATTGTTTCGCGACATCCACGTCGCCACCCAGCACGCGATGGTAAACGAGCGCACCCTCGAACTCACCGGTCGCATGGCGCTTGGCCTGCCAACCGACACGACCACGCTCTGACTGGCCGGGGCCGGGGGGCGCTTGCAGTTCCCCCGCCGTGCTTGACAAAGATACAGCAAGCAGTAAGTTTACAGTTGCATGAATGGTTTACCGCCAGCCGAGCTGAAACAGCCCGCAGAACAGCCGCCCGGGAGGCGCGAGCGCAACAAGGCGCGCCTGCGGCAGTCGCTCATCGAGTCGGCCATTGAGCTTTTCGACAGCGGAGGGGTAGCCGAGACCACCGTCGCCGATGTCTGCGAGCGCGCGGACGTTTCCGAGAAAACTTTTTTCAACTACTTCCCTTCGCGTGCGCAACTGCTCAGGGCCATAGCCGACCAGTCGCTCGAAGAACTGTTTGCCCAGCTCGACGCCGCGCGTGAGCAATCACGGGATACCGCCGGTCGTGTGCGCGTGTTCTTTGACAACCTGGCCGAGGCGGCCGAGCAACGCGGGCCTCTCAGGCGCGAGCTCTTGAGCGAGATGATCCATTCCGGCCACGACGACGGTGGGCGGGGCGAGCAGGCCCGTCGTCTGCACGATGCGTTCGCGGCTTTTCTCAGGGGCGATGACCTGCGCAGTGACCGTGAACTCGACTCCCTGGTCGAGCTGGTGATGGGCGCGTTCTACGTGCTGATGTTCAACTGGGCAAATCTTGACGACTACCCCTTGCGGCGGCAGGCAGTCGCCGTCGCCGAGCTTCTGGCCGAGTCGGTCACCGGGACCCGCATGCTGAAAACCGAAGGAGAATGAAACGATGACAGACCGAGCGGCCCCTCCCATACCCAACGGCTGGTACGCTGTTGCTTGGAGCAAGGAAATTGAGCCCGGTGGGGTCAAGCGCGTGTACGCGTTTGAGAAAGAACTCGTCGTGTTTCGTACCGAGTCGGGCAAGGCCACGATTTTTGACGCGTACTGCCCGCACCTGGGCGCCCACCTGGGCGAGGGTGGTACGGTTGTTGGCGAGAACCTGCGCTGCCCGTTCCACCACTGGCAGTTCGACACCGACGGCAGCTGCGTTGATATTCCCTACGCAAAGCGTGTCCCGCCCAAGGCCTGCGTGGGTACATGGCCGGTGGTCGAGTGCGCCGGGATGGTGTTTGCGTGGCACCACGCGCTGGGGGAGCCGCCGTTTTTCGAGGTGCCCGAAGTGCCCGAGTACAACCACGCAGACTGGGCCGAGCCCCACAGCTGGGAGATAGAAGTGGAGACCCACGTTCAGGACATGGCCGAGAATAACTGCGACCCGCCTCACTTTCTTTTCGTGCACGAGAACGAGGAAGTGCCCGAGTCGGAGATCGAGTATCTCGACGGCGGGATGACCATGCGCATGGCGAGTTCGAGCGAGCGCGAGACGGTGATCGGCACTTACACCTCCGAGCTGGAGCGCCACACCTGGTGCATCGGCCTGGCCGGTGTCAGGGTAAAGGGCGTCGGTGACGCGGGCTTGTTGATGTTTTCGTCGACCACGCCGATCACGCGCACCCATTCTCACTCGCGCTGGGTGTTCATGGTGACGCGCAACCTGGAGGGTAGCGCCGGCCAGGAGTTTATCGACACCATGAAGGAAGGCGTGCAGCAGGACATGGCGATATGGAACAACAAGATGCACCGCGCCGACCCGTTGCTCTGCGAGGGCGATCGCTTCCTGGCCGAGTTCAGGCGTTGGACCAGGCAGTTTTATTCTGAGCCCGTGGGCCCGGAGCGTGTCGAAGCGCCAGCACTCGCTACGGGCGAGGCCGCCCCGGCATGAAAAGGAGATTGAACCTGTCATGAGCAACGATTCCGCCACCACGGGCACAGCCGCCCGTTGCCTCGTTGTATCGTCGGACTGCCACGCGGGCCTGCCGCCCGAGCAGTACCGTGCTTACGTTGACCCCGAGTACCGCGAAACTTTTGACCTCGCGCTGCCTATACAGATTGAGAAAACCGAGGAGGCGTCGCGTGTCTTTCTCGTGGACGAGGTCAACGACGAGTGGCGCAAGGGCATCGAGCGCGAGCTGTCGGGCGCTTGGGACTCAGACATAAGACTCGAGGTAATGGACGGCGATGGTTGCGCCGGCGAGGTTATTTTTCCCGACGGCATTACCGAGATGAACATGCCGCCCTTCGGTGCAGGACTGTCGCTGCCTACCGAGGAGATCGTGCCCGAGCTGCAGTGGGCGGGTGCGCGCGCGCATAACCGGTGGTTGGCCGAACTGTGCGCGCAGGCGCCCGAGCGGCGCGCAGGGGTGGCGATCGTGCCGGCACTGTGGGACGTGGACGAGGCGGTCAAAGAGGCACGGTGGGCCCACGACAACGGCCTGCGGTCGGTGCTGCTGCCCACTTGCTGGGGCCGCGAGCCAGCGTGGAATCACCGCCGTTACGATCCGCTGTGGGAGATTTGCGAAGATCTCGGCCTGGTCGTCAACTTTCATTCTGGTGCTGCTCCCATGAAGGACTACGGCGATGGCCAGGGGATGGTGGGTATTTATATCAGCGAGGTGGCGTGGTGGACCGCGCGGCCGCTGACCTTCATGATCTGGGGCGGCGTGTTCGAGCGCTACCCGCGCCTGAAGGTAGCGGTGACCGAGGGCACGGCGGTGTGGGTGCCGGAGTTCACGGCGCTGATGGATTTTCGTTACGAGGAGACGCACTTTGCAGCCAAGCTGGGCGACTACCGCAGTCACCTGTCGATGAAGCCAAGCGATTATTTTCGTCGCAATGTTTTCGTGGGGGCGTCGTGCATGTCGCGGCGCGAGGCTGAGATCCGTCATGAGATAGGCCTGGGCAACATGCTGTGGGGCTCGGACTATCCTCACCCCGAGGGCGCCTGGCCCGGCACCCGCGAGCAGATGAGCGTTACTTTTAAAGGTCTGCCCGCTGACGAGGTGCGCGCCATGCTGGGCGGCAACGCTGTCCGGATCTATGGCTTTGACGCCGACGCCCTGGCGCCGGTGGTGGAGCGCGTCGGCCCGCGCATGGAAGACATCACCGGCTGAGGGTGCCTGGGCTGCCCGCGCCGAGAGCGGTGGAATAACAGCGATTGCGGGTTGGGCAAGTCGCCGCGGGGAGTAACGAGATATGAAAGACTACGCTGAAAAAACGGCTGTCGTTACTGGAGGCGCCAGCGGCATAGGCCTGGCCTTGGGCCGTGAGCTGGCGGCGCGCGGTGCGCGGGTGGTGCTGGCCGATATAGAACAGGCTGCGCTCGACCGGGCAGTGGCTGGCTTGCTCGAGACCGGTGGCCAGGCCCACGGGGTGGTCACTGACGTGAGCGACTACGAGTCGGTGGTCGCGCTTGAGCGTCGCGCGGTCGAACTGGGTGACGGCAAGGTGCACCTGCTGTTCAACAACGCGGGGGTGGGCGTGTACGAGGACCTGCCGCTGTGGGAGCTACCGCTGGTCGATTGGAAGTGGACACTCGACGTCAACCTGTGGGGGGTGATCCACGGACTGCGCGCGTTCGTGCCCGGCATGCTGGCGCATGGCGAGCCCGGGCACGTGGTCAACACGAGTTCGGGCAACGGCGGGCTTACCTTGTTGCCGACCACGCCGATCTACTCGACCAGTAAGGCGGCAGTGAGCACGCTGACCGAAGCGTTACACCTGCAGCTGGTGGCGGCCGGCGCGGCCATTCGCGCGTCGGTGCTGTACCCGGGGCCGCACATGGTGTCGAGCAATATTTTTACGGCGTTTCGCAACCGCCCGAGTGGGTTGCTGCGTGACGACGGTCAGCAGACTCCGCCCACGCTAGACGAGATTCGCGAGATGGTGACTGGCATGGGCCAGGAATTGGAACTTACAAGCCCCGAACAGGTGGCAGCCATGGCCATGAGCGCGCTCGATGACGACGAGTACTGGATACTGGAGATGAGAGAAGACACCGAGGCCGCCGTCCGCGCTCGCTTCGAAAACATCCTCCACCGCCATACCCCTTGAAGGAGCGTATCTCCGTTCAGGGAAGGGCGCGCGACATGTGATCGAGGTAGGCCAGCGTAGCCTGGGTGGGTGCGCCAGCCGCGTGAGTGCCTGCCGCGGGGGCGGGCGGAGTGAGAATGCGCCGGCGGTAAACGTCGAGCACCAGCTGGCGGGCGAGACTTGATTCGGGGGCCGCGAGCAGGGCCTGGTCGGCCAGGTGACAGGCGAGCCGCAGGTCATCGCTCATGAGTGCCCGCGCCCGCGCGTCGACCGCTGCAAGACCACCGGCCATCTCGACCTGCAGCACCGCCAGCCGCTCGGGTGACGACGGGTCCCAGTGCGACGGCTGGTCATCCCACCAGCCGGTCAGCTCGTGCACAACCATGCGCGCCACGTCGCGCACGCCGACATAGCGTTCCTGCAGGCGAGAGTCGGTGGCAAGCTGCGCGGGCAGGACGACCGACGCCACCACCTGGTCCTTGCGCATCCCCGAGTTCAAGCCGGCTACCACCTGGTCGACAACCGACTGCAGCGCCTCGGCCAGCACCAGCAGGTTGTCGCGGATTTCGATCGGGTCGTCGAGCGCCTGGCCATGCCCGGGCAGCAACACGCGAGCGTTGAGCGACGCCATTTCCTTGAGCGCAAACGCCCACTCTTCGACGTGCCGCTGCACTCGCTTGCCGTTGCCCGCGTTAGGTATGAAAGACTGCCAGTAATCGGCCGACGCCAGCACCCGCCGGTCGGCCGCCCACACGTAGAGCTGATCGTCGGTCTCGCCGCGGTGGTGCACCAGGACAAAAGTTTCGCCGCCGATCTCGAGAACCAGGCGATCGCGAAAGGTACGCGTCGGCCACACGATGTCGTCGCGCGTGGCTGGCAACTGCTCGACGGGTTGGCTCATGTAGTGCGCGATCGAACCGCGCAGCCGCAGGTAACGCTCAAATCGCGGGATGATGGCCTCGTGGGCGATTATGTTGCGCGGGTTCATGCCAGCGTCCGCCAACGCCCATGCACCGTAAGCGTGATCTACGTGGCCGTGCGTGTATATGACCGTGTGCAGGGGCGCGTCGCTCACCGAGCGTATGGCGTCAACCAGTGCCGGTCCGGCCGGCGCCATGCCGGTGTCCACCAGCAGGAGGCCGTCGCGCGTTTCGAACAACACGGCGTTTACGATCGGCATGCGGATGAGCCATGTGTTCGGCGCCACGAGCTCAGCGCGGGTCTTCGCGCGCGCGTCGGCTATCGCCTGCGGGTCGTCGCGCGAAAACATGTTCTCGGCAATCGCGCGCGAGTAGTCACCCCAGATGCGGGCGTTGCTGATGATGCCCGGCAGCAGCTCGGGGTAGCGGGCCAGCACGCGTGATCGCGCCGCGAGGTCGGCACCACCCACGGCACGGTCGAGTGCCGTTCGCGCAGGATTTTCTACTGCCCGGTAGAGCTGGTTCGCGCTGCGGCCGCCGTACTCGCTGCTCCCCAGCACCAGGCCCAGCGATGCGAACAAAGCGGCAACCAACAGGTAGCGAATCAGTGCAGCCATGGCGTATCCTTCCCCTGCGCGCCCGCGCAATCAAAAGGCGCCGAGCGGCAGAGACGCGCACGCGCGGTGTTACCGGCCAGCCTGGGGTCTGTTGTTTTGCGTGGGAGGGCAGGGTGTGCGAGAACCCGCGTGACCCTGTTGGAGGACGCCGCCTTGGAACCTGTACGCGAACTTGGACTCGATGAAATCAACCTCTCTGAACAAAGCTTCTGGGAGCTGAGCGAAGAAACACGCGAGGGCGCGTTTGCCACTCTCAGGGAGCAGCGCCCGGTGGCCTGGTTCGAGGCGCCCGACGTGGGCGACATTCCCGGCCTTGAGGCCGGCTCGGGCTACTGGGCACTGACCCGCCACGCTGACGTGCTCGAGGCCAGCCGCAACCCCGAACTCTTCAGCTCCGACTCGAGCTATGGTGGCACTCAGATCATCGACCTGCCGGCGGAGTACAGCGAGTTCTTCAACGGCATGATCTCCATGGACGACCCGCGCCACGCTCGCCTGCGCGGGCTGATCTCGGCGGGTTTCACGCCGCGCATGCTCGGTCGCATAGAGCAGGCCGTGGAGCGCGCCGCACGCGAGGTGGTCGATTCGGTCATCGAGAAAGGCGAGTGCGACTTCGTGCTCGACGTGGCCTCACCGTTTCCGCTCATGATCATCTGCGACATGATGGGCATCCCGCGCAGCCAGCTCGACTTCGTGTTCGACCGCTCCAACATAATCCTGGGCGCGGGCGATCCCGACTACGTGGCCGACGTGCAGGACATGGTCATGGCCCAGCTCACGGCCGGGGCCGAGCTGGCCCAGCTCATGGAGGAACTGCGCACGGAGCGCATCGCCAAGCCCACCGACGACATCACCTCGGTGCTGGTCAACGCCGAGGTTGACGGCGAGAGGCTCACCGCCCAGGAGTTGTCATCGTTCTTCGTGCTGCTGGCGGTGGCCGGCAACGAGACCACGCGTACTGCCATCTCGCAGGGCTTGAAGGCATTGAACGATAATCCTGACCAGCAGCGCCTGTGGATGGACGACTTTGACGGCCTCAACGCGACCGCGGTAGAAGAGATAGTGCGCTGGGCAACGCCGGTCATTCATTTTCGGCGCACGGTCACCCGCGACACCGTCATCGGTGGACAGGCGGTAAAAGAGGGTGACAAGGTGGTGCTGTGGTACAACTCTGCCAACCGCGACGAGGACGCGTTCGAGCGGCCCTTTGATTTCGACCTGGCCCGAAGTCCCAACGAGCACGTGGGGTTCGGTGGCCCCGGGCCCCACTTCTGCCTGGGCGCCAACCTGGCCAGGCGCGAAATAACGGTATTGTTCCGCGAGCTTTTCAGCCGCATGCCCGACATAAGGCCCACTGGCGACCCCGACCGCCTGCTGTCGTTTTTCATACACGGCCTCAAGCGAATGCCGGCCGAGTTTACGCCGGGCGCGCTGTCGGCCTCCTGAGCAGCGCTGTCGGTCGGCTGAACGCGTGGCTACAGGGCAGCCCAGGCGCCCTTGATCCCAAGGGAGCCTTCAGACCTGGCGCAGGAATTCGGACAGGCCGTAGCCGGTGCGACCGTTCATGGTCCACTCGGTCATGCCTTCGCCTATGTGCGTGGTCATTCCACCCCGGCGGTTACGCAGCGGGATGAAACCTTTTACCTCGCCGTTGATGTCAAACTCGCGGCCCGACGCGGTGGCGATGTGCACGCGCAGCGCGCGGTGGTACAGGCCGTTGGCCTCGTAGTCGGCATCAATTTCTACCCCGGTAACGCGATCGATCTTGTCACCCTCAACCACTACGCCGCCGAGGCGGATGTCGTCGGGGCCGCGGCGGATGATGCTGACCATGGCACCCAGGTCGTCGCCGAAGTTCATGGTGAGCCACTCGTAGCCTTCGATGGCTTGCCAGTAGCGCGGCCCCCAGCTGTGGTCGCGCAGGCCGTGCCCGTTGATCTCCACCGTTTCGTCACCCAGTATCAAGCGGCCGCTCACCCGCATGTGCTGTTCGTAGTGCGCCTTGGCAAACTGCTTTTCATCGGGGAGTTTGTCTTCGCTCTTGTCACCCGAGCTGCCGTACATGGGTCCGACCGCAGCGTGATCGAGTTCGAGTGACAGTGGTCGCGACGGGTTGTCGGCAAACGCGCGGCGGGGTTCGGCCATCTGCGTGGGATCGGCGAGCTCTACCACCTGCCCGCTGTAAGTCGTACGCAGGTGACGGCCCGGCTCGACCACGGTGAAGCACATGCCGCCTGCCTCGAACGAATCGTTGTTGGCAATGGCAGGTCTCGCAAAGTTGAACAGCACTCGCCCGTCGGGCAGGTAGACGGTCACCGTCATCTCGGCACGGCCCTCGTTGGCGCGGTTGCCCAGGCGCACGAAACCTCCCACGCCGCGATCGCGGTCGAAGAAGTTGAAGTACATGCTCTCGTTGAAGTTGGGCTCGGGGCCCAGTGGGTGGGTGTAGTCGTCGGCGGGGCTGATGTTGCCAAGCGTGAGTGTCATGCACACTTGTTAGCCCGGCCGCGCAGTCCAGTCGAGGCAGCGGCGCGCGAGCCACGCACACGCCGGCGAGTAGTCCTAGTTCTCGTCTATATCTTCGAGGCTGACGAGCTCAACGCCCAGTCCCTCGTCGTCGTCCAGCTCCACGCCTGCGGGTATCTCAGCGGTTTCGGTGTCGGTGGCGGGCACCTTGAGCGCTCCCTCCATGTTGCCCAGCGAACTGGTCGGAAAAGGGCTGCGTCCCACCTGCACCGAGCGGGTATCGCCAGTGGCATTGCGCCGATCGAACTCTGCACGCTTCCACTTCATGAGTTGCTCTCTGAGCGCCACGCCATCGATGTTGAGCGTGTCGCAGACCGTGCGAAACGAAAAAGGGTATTCCCAGCAGTCTTCTGCTATCCAGGTCTCGGCCTCGTCGGACATGCGGCGGTACCTCAGTCGGCTGGCGCCTGCGTGCTTGTAGAAGCAGCGTATTCCGTCCTTGAGTACCGCGTACATAAGCGCCCGTTCGGGTCCCATGGCGTCGTCGTTTAACTGCGAGGCAAAGTACTGTTCGGGCAGGGTGAGGTCGGGGCTTAAGTGATCGAGCAGCGACGGCATGAGTATGAAGTTGCCGCTCAGCGCGTCGGGTTCGTGGCGGCGCGGGCTGCGGCCCTTGCCAGGTGCCTGCATGCCCTTTCTCGCAGCGCCTTTGCCGGTTGACGGGACGCCGGCAGGGGAGTTTCCGTTCGAAGAACCACGGCTTGAAGGCACTGCGCTGGAGGCGGAAGCGTTCTTGCTGGCGGTCGACCGGACGGACTCATTCCTACTTCGATTCATGGGAGGGAGTTGTCCAAGAACTGTGCCGCGATCGACCTTCCCCGATCGGGGGCCAACCGGCCCGGCGACGGTCACCTGGCCAAGCCGTCCAGACCCCACACCCCCTGCCGGGGGCGCCCCTGCAGGCCGCGAGAAACAGGCTGTTTCTGTCTGGATTCTGTCGCGTGCCCTACTTGCTGTCGTGACTCCTTCGTGTCGGGCTGGCCATTCGGGGGGGGCGGACTCACCCGTTCGGGTGGGCCGGGGGCGTTATTGCATCCCCGCGACGGCGGGCAGGATTCTTGCAGAATCGCCCGATACCCCACGCCTGGTGCGCTTTAGAAACAGAGACTAGCCGCACGCTTGACACAATTTAGAGGGAGAGGGTATAGTTTGCAATCTTGTTCAGCCCGCTGAGGGGTTGGGACAAGACGCTCAAATTTTATGGCTGACGAACAACAGGGACGAAAGCTGTCGCGCAAAGAGCGCGAGCTGCAGTTCAGGCTCAACATTGTCCTGGACGCTGCCGTGGAGGTGTTTTCGGAGAAGAGCTTCGGGCATGTGTCTGTCGAAGAGATCGCGACCCGCGCCGAGATCAGCGTGGGTACGCTGTACAATCTTTTTCACAGCAAAGAAGAGGTCTACACTGCAGTTGTCTCACGATCACAGGGCGAGTTTCTCGACACGATTGAGCGATTGCTGGGCGAGGCCCGCGGTCCGCGCGAGCAGGTACTGGCCGTTGTGCGCGGGCACCTGCAGCACTTCGCCAGTGTTGAGAACGCGATGAAGATCTACATATCGGCCACTAACGGTTTTCAGTGGGAGCTGCGGACCAAGCTGGCTGTTGAAGTAAGCGAACGGTTATCGGGCTTCGAGGCCCAAGTGGTCAACATATGCCAGGCGGGCATGGACGAGGGCATATTCAAAAAAGATGTGTCGGCGCAGGATCTTGCGGCGGTGATCCTCGGCGTGCCCCACTCCTTTCTGATGGCTGCTGCACGCAATGACCCGCCCGACGTGGCTGCCACCATACCGGTGGCCGAAATCACAATCGATCGTCTCCTGGGCACTGATTGATCGCGGCCGCCTGATCTCCGGCCGGCAGCTTTCGATTTACTCTCCGAGCACTCTTCCTCGAACAATCAACATAAAGCATCATTGTGTTCAACTGGCGTGAGGGCTTGGTTGCGCTGGACTGTTATAGTAGTAAACAGCTCAGCAGTTGCGCTCCATTCTTGAAACCGCATTTCTTGAGCGGTGTTGCTGCTTGGTGAGGTAATTGGCCCTTCTTTCCGGTTGCGGGGAAGGGAGGCGGAAGAGGATGTGGTGTGATTAAGAGCGAGCTCAGGGTTCCGAGCCTGACGCATGCAAAGGCGGCAGGCATATGCGACACGGCGTTAAAGGCCATGGGTCTGGACGCCGAGAAAGCGTTGGACTACAAGGACGGTTACGATTTTCTTGTCGGGGGGCAGGTACGCGTGGCCGTGCGCTATGCTTTTCCCACCTCGGACCGTGAGCAGGTCTACACCAAGCGCAACGGCGAGGTGTCGCGCTATGTCTACAAGCGCTGGACCTTCAACTTCCACCGCCACGGCAAGATGGACGTGCGCTACTGCGATTTTTTTGTCTGCCTGCTTGCCCCCGTAGGCGACAATGCTGCTGCCGGTGGCGACCTCAGTGTATTTGTCATTCCCTGGGAGGCGGTGACCGGACTCACGTTCTGTTCTTCAACGCGGGTTGGAAGCACGAGGCAGTACCGCGGCAAGTACGCGCGCTTTCGTGACGGGTGGAACCTGATCTCCCAGGCGGCAGGCGTTGGCCTGGCCCAGACCGGTCGCATAAAGATAACCGATAAGGCCCGCGCGGCGCTGAGGTTGGTCAAGGGTGGTGCCGATTCGCGCGCTACAGCAAAGGGCGGCAACAAGCTGGTCAACCTGCGCGGCGACGGCGACGGTAGCGACCAGCCACCGGTGGGCCCCACCGGTCGCGGATTGCGGCCAGTAGTCTGACCCGGGCGCGGCTGATTCTTCCACCATCTGGCAGGCTTCGGCCAGCTCCACGTGCTGGCCCTCTATTTCTCCGCTGGTCGACAACCGCCGGGCCCTGGCTATGAGTTCGGTGCTGTAGCGATTGACGTTAAGGCGCAGCAGCTCCCGGGCTTCAGGCGTGACCTGCAGTGCCTCGGGATGGCTGGAGTCGGTACTGACCCGTCGTTCGTGTTTTGCGGCCGGTTGGGGGGGGCGCCTGCTCGTACCATGCGTTGTTTCATGTTGCTTGACTCTCCCTGTTGTGTTCCGGTCGCGGCCAGGAGGGGTAAAGCAACGCCCGTGCCATCGCCTCCGGGACCGTAACGGCGCTGTTTATACGGTATGCAGGCCAGCTGGGCGCAGCCAGCCAGCGTGAAAAAAATGACTCGGTGACGCTGTTCTGATTGTATGGCCCTCTTGTGGCCACGCCGCCTTGCGCTATCCTGAGGGCTGACTGCCCGTTTTGTGCGTATCGTTATCAGTGGAGAGGTGACCGAGTGGCTGAAGGTGCTCGCCTGCTAAGCGAGTGAGGGGATCATACTCCTCCGAGGGTTCGAATCCCTCCCTCTCCGCCAGTCGGTAAACGGCCATGGGCACGCGCCGGCAGTGGGTACTGGCCGGTGATAGATACTGCCCGCGACGGGCACGCGGGCGATGATGGGTAGCAGGTCGGTAGACGGCCAGGAGAGCGGAGGCGGTAACGTGGCAGTTTCTTGCAAGGCAGACGACGGTTGGCTCACTGGCAGGTGGGTCACGGATGGATTTAGGATAGCCAGTTTGCTGGTGTTGGCACTGGCGGCGGCAGGTTGCTCGGCCAGGGCAGAGCCCGAGGGAGAGGCGCCCAGTCATTTTGTGCAGATAAAAGAGCAGGGAATGGGCTATGCCCACAACCATGGTGCACGACCCTGCTACTCGCTCGAGTTGGCCGACCCCGATTGGAGCCTGGAAGAATCTAGACCCGACTGGGCTCAGTTCTCCCGCCTGGATGGCGTGCTCAGGGTCTATTTTGTCGATAACCGCGACGTGGGTTTTGCCGTTGGAGGCATGGAGGCAGAGGACGCATTGCGGGCTTTCATCGGGGCCGAGGCGGCGTTTATCCAGCCCTTGTTCCAGTTCCAGTCGGTGGAGTCGCCCAAGCTGGCCGAGGACGACAACGGCATCTGGATGCAGTGGGCCTGGGAAGGGCGCGCGGGTAATCGACGCGGAGCCGGCAGCCGGCCCCCGGATGACCAACGCCACGTCGTAGCCAGCCTGTGGATGGACCCCTGGGTGCTGAGCTTTGACTGGGCCACCACCGAGGTTGAGGCCGACTACTTCGGGCCTACGCCCGAGATGATCGACATACTCGAATCGCTGCGCTTTCACCCGGCCTGCTTCGCGGCCATGCGCACGGGCGAAACCTGGTCCCCCTGAAGGGAATACGCTCCAATTGCGTAAGGTAGCAGGGTAGCGGTCGGCGATCAGCGGTGGCGCATGAGCACTTGCTCGCCGCTTTCGAAGCTGCCGCCGGCCTTTATCCACGCGCTCAGGGTGGCGGGCGCGTCGCGCGCCGGGTTGTAGACGTCCTCTTCTGACGAGAACAGCCCGTTGCCCGCGTAGACCAGGCGCGTCCAGTTGGGGAAGCTGAAGGGCCTGCCGTCTTCCCTGAAGGGTTCGGGCAGGCAGTTGCGACACTCGAAAACTATCGCGCCGTTCTCCTCATCCCAAGCCACCCAGTCCTGCGGAAACGTCATGCAGGGAAAAGGCGCCATCACTCCCGTGATCCATTCTTCTATGGCGGCCCGCCCGTTGAACTCCCCGTAGGCGTGCTCGATGTACAGCGCGTCTTCGGTAAACAGCGCAGACCAAGGCTTCCAATCGCCGCTTTTCGAGGCCTGGTCGCGCGCCCGGCGGTAAATATCAAGGGCTTCTTCGAGTTCTTCGCGAGTGAATCGTGGCATCTCGTTTCTCTCCCAGGTGGACGGCTCGAGTAGCGCAGTCAGCCGGTGCCGTCAGCGCAGCCAGCCCTGCCCACCGTCGAGCATTATGGTGCTGCCGGTCATGTAGCCCGCGTCGGGTCCGCACATCCAGGCCACCGCTCGGCCTATGTCGGTCTCGCAGTCGCCTACGCGTCCGAGCGGCACACTGCTGAGCATGTCCTGGTATTCGTCGCTGAAGTTTTCTTTCCACCACTCCATGCCCGGCGAGGCCGCCAGTGGCACGATGTTGAGCAGGCGTATGCCCATCGGCCCCCACTCCCAGGCCGCGGCACGTGTGAGCATGCGCGTGGCTTCCTTTATGGCCGCGTAGGCACCCAGGCCGTCGGGGTCGGGTCGCAGCGCCGAGCCACTGCCCAGGTTTATGACCACGCCGCCGCCGCGTAGCTCGTCGTGGCACGCGCGCATCAGGCGCAGGCTCGCCAGTGGTCCGCTGCGAAAGCCGCGCTCGAACTCCTCGTCGTCCACCTCGAGCAGC
>DUBO01000021.1 GCA_012960245.1 Candidatus Binatota bacterium
GGGGATTATCGTCATCGTCCTCAAAGGGTCTCATAATCCCTAGGTCGTGAGTTCGAGTCTCACCTTCGCCACCATTTTTACGATAACCGGTTTTACGACAGCGCGCTGCCCGTTGGGCCGCTGGCTCGCCGCGAGGAAACGTCAGTCCCGGCCGAAGGCGCTGTCGTTGAGGTCAACGGCGATTTCCCAGGCCGTGTCGCCCAGGCAGTCAGTGTCCAGCGGATCCGCTACCAGGCAGTAGCCCAGGCCCGACTGGTCGTCACAGCGCGCAGGCTCAGCGTTGACCCTGGCCCTTAGCTTGTCGGTGCTTTGAGCCGTGTCGGCCAGGCAATCGGTTTCCAGGCCTGCTGCGAGGGCCTTGACCTCGCAGCGCGACAGCAGTCTCGTGATGCGAGTGACAGCCCGGGCGACTTTTCGCGCCAATAATTGCTGGCAGCGGCTCGCAGAGTCAGTGCCAGCCAAGGCGGTGGGCAGGTCAGGCGGGCTATCGCCGATGACGCCCGAGAGAAAATCACCGGTGAACACCTCCTGGCGACAACGCTGGCACTCAGCCGAGTCTGACATCGTCAAAATCTCAATATGTTCGCAAGGCGAAGCGCATTCAGCTTGCCAGTTCATGGAGTAGGGGGTCAGTCCCTTGCCGGCGCAGGTGCTATCGTCGCTACCACCGATCCGCTTGTCCAGGCGCAGGTCTGCTCTCGCGATGCCGAGGTCACGCGCGCCCGAGTCACAGGCCAGCCCATCGACCTCGTCGGTGTAACACTCGCTCCATTCCTTGATGACGTTCTTCGAGTATCTGGAAAATAATTTCGCCGTACGTGACTGGCAGGACACCCGTTGATCGATGGGTGCCAGGTCTCGCACCGTCGCCAGTACCAGCACCTGTACGGAAACCAAGGGCTCGTCGGGGTCGTTGCTGCTGACCTCAAGATCAACGAACTGGAATACGTCTGAAAGCGGAATGAAGTCCAGCTGTAGATCCACAGATTCGCCCACCTGGACGTCGAACGGCAGGGCCGGTCCGCTCACTACCAGGTCAGTCGGGCCTCCCGGCGCGAGGCCGAAATCAGACACCGTCAGCGCCTGGCTGGAACCATTGTTGTAGACCGTCAGCACCGCGGAACTGCTGTCGCCCACCTCGGCCGACATGCTGATAGAAACAGGCGACAAGCGAATGTCGAGAGGCTCAAGGCAAGTGGCCACCATGGGGGTTATCCACTGATCATAGCCGGTGGGCGCGTCGAGAGCTGTAAAGTAATCAGCGCAGGAGTATCCGGGCAGGGTCTCCCATGTCAGGAGCTCGTCAAGATTGCTGAACCCATCCCCGTCGCTGTCAATCGCCTCGACATCCTCCAGCGACTGCTCGATGCTCTTGCCCAGGTAGAGGTGCTGCTGCACCGAACCTCCATATAGATTGCGAGCACCGGTTCCTGCCCACTTTAAATGGCAAACCCCACAGGCGTCGAGGTTAGATTCATCGGCGATGGAATACCGGGCCTTGAGAGTCTCAAAGTAGGTAGGCCTGGCCTCAACGCCGCCTACGCTGGCCATCAGAAAGGCTGCAGCCACCGCGAGCAGCGCAATTTTCCCTGCAAGTTCTCTTTTGCAAAGCGCGATCATGTCAGGGCCTCAGCTCCGCAAATGACGTCGAAACCATCGCCGGCGCAAGGTCAGAGACTGCGGCCTCAACACAGGACGCCGCAGCTGCCGCGTCGTTGCCCGAGGCGCAACCTGGTAGCACACCCGTGTCGTCACAGTGCTTGATTATCTTGCGCGCCGATTTTGCCGCCGCCCGGGATATGCGCCCCTCGGGGTCGGTGTTGCAGTCGAGCGGGCCTCCGCCCGGGTTCTTGAGCTTATTTTTCTCACAGCGTGCAAGCTCTTTTGTCCAACGCCAGGACAGCGACGTCGAAGCAGTAGCGAGCGCCCGCTGGCAGACGTCGGGAGCGCCAGGTCCGCTCGCAGCGGGGAGCGAGGGCGGTATCACGCCATAAGCCGATTCCATTGCCGCCCCTATGAGTTGGTCGGCCAGGCAGCGATTGCAGTCGGCCAGGTCACTCGCGTCGAACAGCAGTTCTCCGGCACAGGGCGCAGGACACCAGCCGGGGTGCCCGAGCGAGGCCGGTGTTAATCCCGCTCCAGCGCAAAACCTGTCCCCGGCACCGCCCAGCTTGGATTCGAGCGTGGCCCTTGCCGTGGCTATCTTGGCCGAGAGAAAGGGCCCATCGCACGTCAGCCCACCGGCTTCGAGATAGAAACACTTGCTCCATTGTCGCAGAGCCTTCTTGAAATAACGCGAGCCTGTTTTCCACGAATTCAACGAACAACGTGCGAGCTTATCCTCGTCGGTCTCTACCACGACCCGCGCCATCTCTACCGGCAGGGATCGATTGTAGGTGTTCCAGAGGTCGTAAAGTATAGGTCCGGCTGCGTTGGTTACGTTTTCGTCACGCAGAAACTCTATGTATTCACGCGTCGCCGTCTGGTAGTAAAGCGACACTTCGGCCTTCACTGCGCCTGCACCCACGGGGTAGACAACGTCTTCCCAGTACTGCCCCTCGGGATAGTCGTCGGGCACCGGCGTGGCATCGACCGCGTCGTACTGGGCCTTGACCCAGCCCCTGGGTGGAATGCGATTGTCGTGCTCCCTCACGTTGGCCAGGGCGAGGTGCTGGGTGGTGCCAGGCACTATGCCCAGCAGGGCGGCAAGCGCGGGGGAGGTGGCGTGCAGGGCTTCCCATGTGTGCAGTGAAGCGTCGTAGTCAGGGTCGCCCAGCTCCGCGTGAACACCCGGCAACTCGGCCTCGGCGAAGTCGTAGCGTCCCGATTCAAACACGACATTGCGGTCCCCGTCGTAAGCGCGCACGTGCAACCACATTCGACGTCCTTCTGGATAACCGGTGGGCAACTTGTGGCCTGTTTCGTTCTGAACTCGCACCGTGAGCTGCCCCGTAGCGATGGTTGCGGTCACGGTGGCCGCCTTGCGCAGGAAATCCCGGTTACGCTCGGCGCCTTCCAGCAATAACTCAGCGTCGACCTCGGGCCCGAACACCGGATGATGAGGAATGATGGACAGGGCAAAGGTGTTAGCACCCAGGAACTGGTGCAGGGGGAGGTCGTCTCGACTGCCGGCGTCCAGGGCGTCAATCCCGCTGACGTCGGGCATGTGGCAATCCTGGCAGGTCGATACCTCTGTCTTGTTGCCGCCGAACTGCGGTGCGTGCACCGTCCCGCTAGCGTAATCACTGTGCAGCCACTCGCTGTACGTGTTCTGCTCCGGGAACGACAGGGCCGGATCACCGGGTTCGTCGAGGGCATTGGCAACGTACTCACCACTCAAGTCCCTGCTGTAGAGCGGGACATAGACGTTGTGGCAGGTGCCGCAAAGTTCGGATTGCTGGTGGTAGGGTGACACCAGGGTCTCGGAAGCCGGAGCGTGGGGGTTGAAACCAAGGTCTGCTTCCACGTCGAAAGGGCCCCGCAGGCGTTCCTCCGGGTCAATGATCATCTGGGCGCTGCCGGTTACCACTACCGGCTCGGTCAGGGCCGCGAGGATGGCGGCGTCTTCAGCTGGAGAACCGGGGCCGGGCGTCGGGTCTACCATGCGGTGACATACCGAGCATTGGACACCGTGGCGGTCATCGGCCGTCATCATGCTGCCGTCGGGAGCCGCCGAACGGCCCTCCAACCAGCCCCGGCTTAAATGGCAACGAAGGCAGGGCTCGCCGGCGTTATCGGCATCCTGGTTGGCGATCGCCACTGCAGCCCACATCAGGGGGTCGCGAGCAGCCTGGCCCATCATCGAACCCTCCCAGTTGCGAAAAGGCTCGACCTCGGGAGAGCCGTAATCAGAGTGGCAGGGAGTACAATCGTCGGGAGTCGAGAGGCCATCGACTATCGACAGTGGCTGTGTCCCGGGCATGAAAAAATCAGCCGTGGTCGTCGGCATCTGGGCGCCGGCCAACGATGGCAGGCAGAGCAACGCGCACAGCAAAGCGCAAAAAACCGGGAACAGCAGTGCTGCTCCCGGCTTCTTGCGAATTACCGTTAGTGCCGCATGTTCGGGCGGCAGGAAAGTCGACTTTTTACGGACAGGCAGGGAACCCTCCTGAATCAGTAGTATCGGTAAACTTGGTGGGGAAGACATTTCCACTGAAGCAGTTCAACCCGGCGGCTCCATCGTGGGCGTAGATTATATCCTTCGCGAGCGACGGAAGCGGCAAATCGGGCGCAGCCCCGTTACCTCCAGCCACGTTGTAGGTAACGGCGTTACCCGAAAGCGCCTGGTCAGCGCTAATGGACGTGAACGTGCCCGGCGCAAAAACATTAGTGGCTTCCTGGTCAAGCAAGATGACACCGGCCGAGTTGTTGTCCAGCATCAAGTTGTGGTGAAAGTCCGTGTCCTGCACGGATATCACCAACATTCCGGTCCCCACCGGGATGTTGCCGACCAGGCCGGCCCCGATGTTGGGTATGTTGTTGTTGACCGTCACGTTGTAGGAGATGTCGTTATCGACAACCAACTGCACCGGGAGGTCAGGCAACTTGAAGATGGCCAGCCCGCCCGAGTTGTCAAAGGTGAGGTTGTTCTGCACCACGCCATAAGACGAGTTCTCCAGCTCTATGCCGGCCGGGTTATTGTAGGCGTCACAGTAGCGGATCACCACGTTGGTCGACTGGCCGACGTAGATTCCTGCGTCAGTAACATTCCGACCTACCGAGGTCTCTACGACCACGTTGTTGCTCTGCACCGGGAAGATACCGTAAGTCGAGTTAGGCGGGGTACCGCCGTCGCCTATGACGTCACGGAAGGTGACTCCTTCGGCACCGCTGACAAAAATCCCGTTCTCGTCCCAGTTTTCAGTGACCAGGCTCTGGAACTCAAGACCATCGACCTCGACGGCAAAGACACCGTTGGCAAAAGGACCCACTCCCGAAGGCCGCCGCAACAACGGGCGACTGTCGGTGGCAGCACCGCAACCCACGAGCGCAAGACCATCGCGCGAACCAGGGTCTGCGTGGTCGACCACGCAGGTGCCGGGCGAAGTGCAATCACCGTCCGTCGAACATGCTATGCCATTATCAACCCCACCGGAGCATTTACGAACAGCCGATATCAAGATCTCGTCTTCGTAGGTTCCCGGAAGAATAAGGATCTTGTCGCCGGTAGCCGCTGAGTCGACGGCCGCCTGCAGGGACTCGCCCTCGGCCACCAGGGCCGCTGCGGATTCGTTGTAGACCTGGTCCAGTATGCCGAGCCAGGTGTTTTCGCTGGTGCAGTACAGGCAATCGATCAGGCCCGCCGTGGTGGTGGTGCCGGGGCAGGAACGCATCGAGATCAGAAAGCCCAGCGGCCCCTCGGCCAACTGCTTGCCCGGTATATCACTACAACTTTTATTTATGCCCTTGGCGAGCTTTTCGCGGGCCTTGGAATAGCCCTTGGCTGCCTTGACGTCGCTGGGGTCAACCCAGGCGCCAGCCACGCGAGAGCCGACACAGGTAGCACCGTCTACAGCCACTTTGCCCAGGCATTTGGTGGTGGTCTTGGATATTCCCGTGAGATACTTCACGGCCGACTTGGCAACGGTCTTGCCGCATTTCTCCGAAGAGCTCTTGAGTATGCCTCCCGGCACACCGTGCGTAATGCCGAGAAAAAGGTCAGCTAGGACCGCGTTCTGGCCCAGCACGCACTGGCCGATAATGTTCTCGTCGGTCTGAGCTCCGTAGAATCCGCCGAGCGCCGCCTGGGCAGTGTCATCTCCACAGGCTTTGGCAATGCTGGACTCGGACTTGAGCGCGATTTTCTGAATCTTGCTCTGGCCTTTCGCGTCCGGACAGAGAACCGGCTCGTTCTTCGACAGGCATTTACTCTCGGCCCCGACCCTGATTTTGAGGAATTTGGCAACCGACTTGAGTATTGCCGCGTGGCATTTTTCGCCATCAGGCCCAGGCCCCGCGATAGTAGGAGTAGCCACGTCGGCGCAGCTGTGGAGGCCGCTTGTATCAAGCGCCTGCACCTGCCCTGCGGCAAGAAAAATAAGTGAAAAGAAGATGAGACCGGCGACTTTTTTCATTGAGTTTCCCCTTGGACGCGGAGAACGGCTCCGCGTGCTCGACAATGACATCTCGGATGTAGTTGTGTCAAGGGTGAAGCCCCCCCGGATGGGGGCTTTCTGTGCGAAAAACACTATAAAAACGCTGGTTGGCTACTCTGTTACTGAAAGCAAGGCGCGCAGACCAGCTGCGTCAGTCTCACGAGCCACGTACGAACGCAGTTGCCCTGCTTCGATCCGGTAACGCAGGGTCCTGACTTGAGTAGGCCCGTCCAGATCGGCGCGGGAAGGGGGGTCATTCTGCGAAAAATCTTGTAATTCGTAAGCAAAAGCCACATCCAGCCCAGCTGGATCCAGGTCTACTGTCTCCATGCGCTCGAGTGACGGGAGCAGAACCGAGCCCCAGAGCAGCTTGTCGGCGATCTTGGGGCCGCTGACGCCCAGGTCGAGAAGCAAACCGGTATCAACGTCTATCTGAAGGAAATCTGCCCCGTAAACACTGGACGGACCCACGACTTTGACCTCCGTGGACAGCACGGCGCCTGCCTTGAGGCTGTTGATGAGCAGGTTCGCCTGCAACGCCACGGCATCTCCTCCCCACTCCTCGGCGGTGAGCGCGAGCGCTTCGGCCAGGCGGTTCACAGCCCGCCTGGTTGCTTCGCCCTGTTGGAGATCGGGCGGGGAATTAGTGGTGGCCAGCTCATCGGCATCCCCCGGTATCGCAGAGGCCAGTAGCAACACGGTAAGAATTATCGAGATTTTCATGGTCCACGATGCTGTCACAGCCCGCGCGGCCTTGCCACGGCGAGTGGGGCACGCGAATAATACTGTCGGTCCTGACGTGAAAAGACACGGTAAATTGATGTTTGGATTATTGCCAACTGTTGAAGCGGCTGCGCGGCGCGCCGACATGGAGGGCAAAGGTGTGCTCGTGGCGGTATCGGGTGGCGGCGACTCAATGGCACTGCTGGAACTCTTGCTGGAGCTTGCCGACAAGTGTGATCTTAAACTCGAAGTAGCTTTTGTCGACCACGGCTGCCGCGAAGATGTCCAGTCAGAACTCGAACTGGTCGAGGCCCGCGCCCTGGCAGCGGGCTTGCCGTTTTTCTGCTTGCGCGTGAAAGCGGGGGCGCAAGCCAACGAGGCTCGGCTGCGGGAGCTGCGGTATTCGGCGCTTCTTGGCTGCGCCGACGAACGAGGATTGCAACTGGTAGCCACGGGCCACAACAGCGACGACCAGGCCGAGACCATTCTCATGAACCTGTTCCGAGGCGGGGGACTGCGCGCTCTCGGCGGCATGCGCGACGCTCGCGGTCGCGTGGTCCGGCCCTTGCTCGATGTGAGGCGCAGCGCGTTGCGCGAGCTTCTCAAGAGCCGTGGTGTCGCGTGGGCCGAAGATCCGAGCAACAGCAGCGACCGCTTTCTGCGCAATCGCATACGCGGGCGGGTGCTGCCGATCGTCGAGCGCGAGGTGGGCCAACACGTTGCCCGGCGGTTGGCAGAAGACGCATCGCGCTTGCGACTGGAGGACGACTACCTGCAAGGCGAGGCCTCGCGCTACAGGTTGTGGGTTGCGGGAAGTGAAGCCGATGCTGTTCTTGACCTCGCCGCCTTCGACCGAGTACCACCGGCGCTGCGCTGGAGGGTGTTGCGTTCCTGGCTGCTCGAGACCGGCGGGCCACGGAGTCCGACTGCACGCCAACTGGAGCTGCTGGAAAAACTTAGCAGCCGGCGCGATGGCAGTGCCGAACTGGACATGCCGGGGCGGCCAGTGTTGCGGGAATACGGCCAACTGCGGCGCGTCCGGCTGTCGGTGAACGCCCTTGATTTCAACCTGGTACTCGACCCGCGCAGCGACGCGGCCGTTGAAGACCCTGCGGGAAGGTGGTCGATAGCCGTAGATCGGAAGGTTGCTGAGCCCCAGCGAAAATCGATACTTGAGCAGGCCGTGAACGCATCGCGCACTCACTTGCTGCGTGGCGACATTTCCGTACGTCCCCACAGGAATGGAGACCGTATTCGCCTAGCCACTGGCGGACACGCGCTGGTGAGCGATCTGCTGGGAGAGCTCAAAGTGCCGAGAGCCATGAGAGGGGGATGGCCCGTAATGGAACAGGCAGCCAGCTTGCTGTGGGTGCCTGGATTGCTTGCCGACCCTGGGCTGGCGACAAACTCCAGCGACGATTCATTGCTGCTGAGTTGGAAGCGGAAGCCGGGGTTTTGAGCTGCCGGGCTCGTGGTTACGCGCTCAAACTCGCGCGAATCGGGGCTATTTGCTTGTTGCCGGTCGTTAACGCACGTGATAGCTTCGCCGAGAACTTCAGCATCCGGGGGCGCCTGCCCAGGCGCTGTCCAAGGTCAGTAAAAGGATTAAGCTACAGAATATGAACCAGTTTTCTCGTAACATCGCTCTCTGGCTAGTCCTGGGCCTCATGGTCGTCCTGCTGTTCAATATGTTTCAGGGCCAGCAGCAGACCGATGAAAAGGTCATATACAGCGATTTCATCGAAGAGCTGCAGGCGGGTAGGGTAGACCAGGTTACCCTGCAGGGAGACCAGATAAGCGGCACGATGGATGGCGGTCGCAATTTCACCACCTACGGGCCGCTCGACGATGCAGTTGACGAAATCAAGGCCGTAGACGTACCCTTCGAGGTAAAGCCCCAGGCCAACGAACCCTGGTACGTCATCCTACTGGTGCAATGGTTCCCTATGCTGCTCCTGGTCGGCGTGTGGATTTTTTTCATGCGACAGATGCAGATGGGTGGCGGCAAAGCCATGTCCTTCGGTAAGAGCCGCGCCCGGTTGCTGAACGAGAACGAGCAGAAAGTAACCTTCGGCGACGTGGCGGGAATAGACGAAGCCAAGGAAGAACTCGAAGAAATCATCGCCTTCCTGCGCGACCCCAAGAAGTTCACACGCCTGGGCGGCCGCATACCCAAAGGAGTACTGCTGGTCGGCGCGCCGGGCACCGGCAAGACACTGTTGGCACGGGCCGTGGCTGGCGAAGCTGGCGTCCCCTTTTACTCGATCTCCGGCTCTGACTTCGTCGAGATGTTCGTGGGGGTAGGGGCTTCGCGCGTGCGCGACCTCTTCGTACAAGGCAAGAAAAACGCGCCCTGCATAATCTTCATCGATGAGATAGACGCGGTCGGTCGCCACCGCGGGGCGGGCCTCGGCGGTGGGCACGACGAACGGGAACAGACTCTCAACCAGTTGCTGGTCGAGATGGACGGTTTCGAATCCAACGAGGGCGTAATCCTGGTGGCGGCCACAAACCGACCAGACGTACTCGATCCTGCCTTGTTACGCCCTGGACGTTTCGACCGACGCATCGTCGTGCCACAACCCGACGTCCGTGGCAGGACCGGGATTCTCAAGGTACATACCCGCAAGGTCCCGCTGGGCGACGACGTAGACCTTAGCGTCATAGGACGCGCCACGCCGGGTTTCAGTGGTGCCGATCTTGAGAGCCTGGTCAACGAGGCCGCCCTTCAGGCAGCCCGCGAGAATAAGGACGCGGTCTGTCAGCCTAATTTCGACCATGCCAAGGACAAGATTCTCATGGGCAGCGAGAGGCGCAGCCTCGTAATGACCGACGAAGAAAAACGCAACACGGCTTACCACGAGTCAGGTCACGCCCTGATCGCCGCGTTGTTGCCAGGTGCAGACCCGGTGCACAAGGTCACGATCATACCCAGGGGCATGGCCCTCGGACTGACCCAGCAGATTCCGGTCGAAGACCGTCATTCCTACAACCGGCGTTACTTGAACAACAACCTCGTCATCCTTTACGGCGGCAGGGTGGCCGAAGAAATTGTCATGGATGAAGTGACGACAGGCGCCGGCAATGACCTTGAGAGGGCAACGGAGCTGGCGCGAAAAATGGTCTGCGAGTGGGGAATGAGCGAATCCATGGGGCCAGTTACCTACAGCACACCAAACGAAGAAGTCTTCCTGGGGATGGACATCACGCAGCGGCGCGAGTACTCCGAGGCTACCGCGGGCAACATAGACGCGGAGGTCAGGAACATCCTCTCGGGAGCTTACAAGAAAGCGCGTAAGATACTCGACGAGCACCTCGCGATCCTGCACAAGATGGCAGCAGCCTTGCTGGAGCACGAAGTACTGGACAACACCGATATCCAGAAGCTTCTCAGGGAAGGTGGGGTCGAGCCGCCCGTGGTTCCCGAGCCGGCACCCGTGCCAGCCTGAAAACCGGCCATTGAGCAACGACGAAGAGCCGCTGCTACGCAAGCTGGCCACGGCCAGGGGCCCCTTGTCCTTGGCCGACCGTCCGCTGCTGGTCGGCATTCTCAACCTGACACCTGATTCGTTTTCGGATGGGGGCCGCTTCTCTGGCCCCGAGGAAGCCGTCGATGCCGCTCTTGAAATGGTCGAACTGGGCGCGGACGTAATCGACGTTGGCGGGGAGTCTACGCGCCCGGGTGCCACGCCCGTTGACGAGGACGAAGAACTCGCGCGGATCTTACCGGTTGTTCGTGAACTCGGGCAACAGGCAAACCTACTCTTCTCAATTGATACCGTGCGCGCCGCTGTAGCCCGGCAGGCACTGGACTGCGGCGCCGCGATCGTCAACGACGTGTCAGCCTGCCGCTGGGACGGGGACATGTTTTCGCTGGTGGCGAAAGCCGGGGCAGGCCTGGTGTTGATGCACAGCCCAGGGCGGCCCGAAGTCATGATGGAACTGGCGAACTACGGACAGGTAGTTACCGAAGTCAGCGATTTTCTGGACGAGAGATGCCGCCTGGCTGTCGAAGCGGGCGTCGCCGCGAACGCGCTTATCGTGGACCCTGGCCTGGGCTTCGGTAAACAACTGGACGACAACCTGGAGCTGGCGGCCAATTTCAAGAAGCACTGGCAGGGCGATCAACCCGTCATGCTCGGACCCTCGCGCAAGCGCTGGCTGGGCGAGGTGTGCGACATCGAGCGCGCATCCGAGCGAGACACCGCCACCGCGGCAGCAGCCGCGCTTGCCGCTTTCAGCGGCGTGGAGCTGATCCGCACCCATGACCCGGGCTCTACCCTGCAGGCGGTTAAGCTCGGCGCCGCGCTGCGCAGGCACAGGGGAACCTGAAACAGGAGCTGGAGGTGCGGTAAGCCCCGGTTTCTGCGATACAATGACGGCAAGCCGGAACTCGGTTATCAAGCGACAAGGGAGACCACGGAATGACAGGTGAGAAAAACGACAACGGCGTTCGCCGCATGTTCGGCACTGACGGCGTCAGGGGCGTGGCCAACATAGAACCGATGACCCCCGAGACCGTTCTGCGCCTGGGCCGCGCGGTAGGCCGATTCTTTCAAACCGACGGCGATCGGCAACACAAGGTTCTCATCGGCAAGGATACCCGGGTGTCTGGCTACATGATCGAAACCGCGCTCGCCTCGGGGCTCACCTCTATGGGCGTCGACGTGTTGCTCGTGGGACCGATGCCGACACCGGGGATAGCATTTCTGACGCGAAGCATGAGGGCCGACGCCGGGGTCTCGATATCTGCTTCGCACAACCCCTTTGAAGATAACGGCATCAAGTTCTTCGGACCCGATGCGTTCAAGCTTCCCGACGCCGACGAAACGCTGATCGAAGAACTCATGCTCGGCAGCGAAATCGACCGCATGCGCCCAACGGCCGGCGCCATTGGAAAAGCCCGACGAGTAGACGATGCCGACGGGCGCTACAACGTTTTTCTCAAATCAGCGGTGCCCCGGGGTCGAACCCTGGCTGGATTCCGGCTCGTGGTCGACTGTGCCAACGGCGCTGCGTACCGCGTTGCCCCCGCGGTACTCGAGGAACTCGGCGCCGAGGTGGTGGCCATTGGTGACCAGCCCGACGGCTTTAACATCAACGAGGGCTGCGGGGCGATGTACACCGACCTTTTGCGGGAGCGCGTCCTCCGAGAGGGCGCCCACGCAGGCATAGCTCTCGACGGCGACGCCGACAGGGTTATCATGGTCGACGAACTCGGCGCCGAGGTGGACGGTGACCGCATGATGGCGATACTGGCCACCCATATGAAACAAAGCGGGTTGCTGCGAGGCGACGCTGTTGTGGGCACGGTGATGAGCAACCTCGGGCTCGAGGTGTACCTCAAGGAACAGGGAATCGGGCTCCAGCGAGCCAACGTTGGCGATCGTTACGTCGTAGAAATGATGAAAGAAACCGGCTGTAATCTCGGCGGAGAGCAGTCGGGACACTTGATCTGCCTCGACAACACGACGACCGGCGACGGCATGATCTCAGCGCTGTCTGTGCTCGTCGCCATGCAGGAAGCCGACAAGCCGCTGTCGGAACTCCACGCCCCCATAAACAGATATCCGCAAGTGCTCATAAACGTCGCCGTCCAGGAGAAGAGCGACCTCGCCGAGGAGGCGGATATCTGTTCGGCCATTGACAGCGCGCGCGACGCACTGGGCGAACAGGGGCGGGTGCTTGTGCGCTACTCGGGCACCCAGGCGTTGGCCCGGGTCATGGTCGAGGGCTCCGAACACAGCGCAGTAGAAGAGCACGCGCGTGCCATAGCCGACGCCATCCAGGCGCGGCTGGGTTGAGAAGGGCAGGTGGCAGAGGTCAGCCTCGGCGTAAACGTCGACCACGTGGCCACCATACGCCAGGCCCGAGGAACTGATTACCCGGACCCGGTCGAAGCTGCCCTGGCCGCCGAGCGAGCCGGTGCCAGCAGCATCACTGTTCACCTGCGCGAAGATCGTCGGCACATAAACGACAGCGACGTGGCGAGAATGGCACTGGCAATCAATACCAAGCTGAACCTGGAAATGGCGGCCACCGACGAGATGATTGACATCGCCGCTGCGCTCAAGCCCGCTGACGTCTGCCTGGTGCCCGAACGGCGCGAAGAGCTCACCACCGAAGGTGGACTGGCTGTGCGCGGGCGCGAAAAAGAGCTGGCACCGCGACTCGCCCGGCTCGCGGATGCGGGCGTAAAGGTGAGCCTTTTTATCAACCCCGACCTCGACGAAATAAGCGCAGCGAGGGATAGCGGTGCCCCGGTCATAGAACTTCACACTGGGCGCTACGCCGATGCCAACGGAGAGCGGGCCGCCCTTGAACTCGAATTACTGCACAGGGCAGCGTTGCACGCCGTGGAGCTTGGGCTGCAGGTCAACGCCGGCCATGGACTGACTGTGGCCAACGTGGGCGCCGTTGCAGCCCTTCCCGGGCTGGTGGAGCTCAACATTGGTCACAGTATCGTAGCCAGGGCCATTTTCCTCGGCATCGAGGGCGCCGTTGGCGAAATGATCGCTGCCATGGGGAGTAACTGAAGTGTCCTGGCCTGTCGTCGGAAGGGCGGCGGCCGCCGCCATCGAAGAGGCTACGATAGCCGCCGGCATGCCTGCACTTGAGCTGATGGAAAACGCTGGTGCCGCCCTTGCGGCAGCGGCAGCGGTCTGGCTGCCCCGCGACGGATCCGAAATCTCCGGGCAGGCGGCAACCGTCTTGGTGCTCTGCGGCAATGGCAACAACGGTGGCGATGGATTAGTGGCAGCGCGCCTGCTCAAAAGCGCCGGCAGGAGTGTTGCGGTGGTTCTCTGTTGCGGTAGACCGCGATCGGGTAGTGGCGCCGAGAACAACCTCGCTATATGGGAGGGCGCCGGCGGTGAAACCCTGGACGCTGCCGATGCGCTCGAATTCCTGACAGAAGAAAGCGCTGATGGCTGCGCGGTGGCCGTGGACGCAATTTTTGGTACTGGGCTCAATCGCGACCTGGCTGGCGAAACAGCAGAGCTGGTAACCGCGCTCAACGCGTCGGGCCTCCCCGTGGTAGCCGCCGACATCCCGTCAGGGCTCTGCTGTGACAGCGGGCGGCCACTCGGCGTGGCCGTTATCGCCGACACGACCGTTACCTTTGGTTGCGCCAAGCGCGGTCTCTTCCTCGGCGATGGCCCCAACCATGGAGGTCGCGTGA
The DNA here is from genome assembly GCA_012960245.1 of Candidatus Binatota bacterium. Taxonomy (NCBI): domain Bacteria; phylum Candidatus Binatota; species Candidatus Binatota bacterium. Next base: position 13,999 of record DUBO01000021.1, read on the forward strand.
AGGTGGCGGACATCGGGCTGCTGGAACCCGCTTTCACAGGAGTGCTGCCCGACGCCCACACAATCGACGCCGAACGCTGTGGTGAGACCTTGCCCCTGCGCCACCGCAGCATCCACAAGGGCGAACTGGGCCACGTACTCATCGTCGGAGGCTCGAGCGGCAAATCCGGCGCGGTGGTTCTCGCTGGCACCGCGGCGCTGCGCTGCGGGGCAGGACTCGTAACCCTGGCCGTGCCCTCGAGCCTGGCGGCTGTCGTTGACGGGGCACTGGCCGAGACCATGACCCGCGAGCTTGCGGACGAGGGGGGGCAGCTGGCCGAGGGCGCGTGGGACGGGCTGCGCGAAGGCATCAGCAACTACGATTCGGTGGTGCTGGGCCCCGGACTGGGGACCGGTCCGGGAGCAATCGACCTGGTCTTCTCCTTGATCGATTCTTACGCGGGCCCTCTACTCCTCGACGCCGACGCGCTCAACGTGCTCGCCGAATCCGCTGACAGGGGACGCGAAGCATTGCTGGCGAGATCGAGAAACGGAGCGACTTCGGCAGTTATGACTCCGCACCCGGGTGAGATGGCACGGCTGCTGGGCAGCTCTGTGGCCGAGGTCCAACGCGACCGGCTTTCGGCGGCCACCGGCTATGCCAGCAGCAACCACGTGGTCATGGTGCTCAAGGGTGCCGCCACTGTTGTCTGCGCCGAAGCGCGTACGGCTTTTAACCTGTCGGGAAATCCGGGCATGGCCAGTGCCGGAATGGGAGACGTGCTCGCCGGGGTGATCGGCACCTTGCAGGCCCAGATTTCTGACAGCTTCGAGGCAGCCGCAGCCGGCGTGTTTTTGCACGGGCTGGCCGGCGACCGCTTGGAGGTTGTACTCGGCGATTGCGGCTACCTGGCGTCAGACCTGGCAAACGAACTGCCCCTGGCCATGACTTCTATCAGGCACGGTAACGGTGATGACCACGGATACGAGTAGCGGACAGCAGATCCAGCTGCGCGTAGACAGCGAAGCGGCCACCGAGGACCTGGCGCGCAAGCTCGCTTCGGCACTGGACGAGGGCTGCGTTGTTGGCCTGTCAGGTCGACTCGGAGCGGGTAAAACAGTGTTTTGTCGGGGCCTCGCGGAGGGTCGGGGGGTTGACCCACGAGAGGTGTCGAGTCCGAGTTTCGTGTATCTGCAGTCCTACGACGGCGACAGCGGCCCTTTTCATCACGCCGACCTTTATCGCCTCGGGTCCATGGACGATGCTGCTATAGAAGAAGCGATCGACGGAACCGGCCTGCAACACGTTCTGGGCGCTGCGGGGCTCGCGGCCGTGGAGTGGTGGGAATTCTACAGGGGGCCTCTCCCTCAAAAGCTCGTAACCGTTGAAATTGCCGTGGAAAACGCGGAGTATAGGTCGATTGAACTTAAATTTGCTGGGCAGGGGCTGCAGCGCGCACTGGATGCCGTGAGCTGAACGGGCGGCCGGCAGCGCTCGCGCCTTACTGGCGCGAAAGATAATGTCCACGGTAGAAAGAACAGTACAAAAATACGGAGGGACCTCGCTCGGAGATCTCGACCGCATTCGAGCGGTAGCCGCAAGGGTAAAACGCAGCTGGGAACAGGGCCTTAATGTCGCAGTGGTCGTTTCGGCCATGAGCGGAGAAACCAACCGGCTGCTGGAACTGGCGCGCTCGCTGTCCGGCGAACCCGACACCCGCGAACTCGACGTGTTGCTTTCAACAGGCGAACAAGTGTCGTGTGCGCTGCTGTCACTGGCACTCAAGGACCAAGGCGTGCCGGCCGAATCCCTGCTCGGCCACCAGATTCGCATCTCCACCGATTCTGCGCACGGTAAAGCGCGAATCCAGTCGATCAAGGTTTCGCGTATCGAGCGCGCTTTTGAAGAACGCAAGGTGGTAGTGGTCGCGGGGTTTCAGGGCATCGATTCAGATGACAACATTACCACTCTCGGCCGCGGTGGTTCTGACACCACGGCGGTGGCCCTAGCCGCGGCCCTGGGCGCGGCTAGCTGCGACATCTGCACCGATGTAGATGGTGTTTACACCACCGATCCACGGACTTGCGACCAGGCCGTGCGGCTGGAAAAAATTTCCTACGACGAGATGCTCGAACTGGCGGGGCTCGGTGCAAAGGTGTTGCAGATAAGAGCAGTCGAGTGCGCTAAGCGCTACGGCGTCAAGCTACGGGTGCGCTCCAGTTTTGGCGACGATGAGGGCACCTGGGTTGTACCCGAGGAGGAAGGCATGGAAGAAGTTCTGGTATCCGGGGTCGCGTTTGACCGTGACCAGGCGAAAATTACCGTCAAGTTGGTACCCGATACACCGGGGCTGGCTGCGTCACTTTTCGGCCCGCTCGCCGAGAGGGGCGTCGTCGTGGACATGATAGTCCAGAATGTAAGTGCAGACGGACACACCGATCTCACTTTCACGGTTTCCGGCGAGGATTTTTCGGCTGCGGCCAAGCTCGTCCAGGAGGTCGCCGAGAAGGTCGGAGCCGGAGGCGTCGACAGCAGCGATACCGTCGCCAAGGTGTCGGTGGTGGGCCTGGGAATGCGCAACCACGCCGGTGTCGCGGCGCGTATGTTCGAGGTGCTGTCAAACGCCGGCGTAAACATCCAGATGATCTCGACCTCGGAAATCAAGATCTCCGTCGTTATCGAGAGAGACGATGTCGACAAGGCGGTGAAGCTGCTGCACGAAGCCTTCGTCGAAGACCCCGGCTCGCTGGCCGAAAGCAAGCCCGCGTAAGGACCAGGACGATGAAACGCAAGATAGAAATCTACGATACCACCCTGCGAGACGGTACGCAGGGGGAAGGGGTGTCTTTCACACTCGAGGACAAGCTGTCCATCACCCGTCGCCTCGACGACTGCGGGATTTCCTGCATCGAGGGCGGCTACCCGGGCTCTAACCCCAAGGACGCTGAGTATTTTGCTCGTGCACGGAAGCTCAAGCTTTCCCAGGCCACAGTAGTGGCCTTTGGCATGACCGCCCGCGTCGGTACGCGGCCGTCGGCGGACAAGAGCCTGCAGCTGCTGCTCCAGGCGGGCACGTCTACCGTCACTATTGTCGGCAAAACCTGGGACCTTCACGTCAAGCACGCGCTGCGGGTTTCTTACAAGGCCAACCTCGAAACCATCCACAACACGATGGAGTTTCTCAAAAAGAGAGTGGACAGGGTCATCTTCGACGCGGAGCACTTCTTCGATGGCTTCAAGGCAAACCCCGAGTACGCGAGGGCCTGCCTCGAGGCGGCGGCAGACGGCGGGGCCGATCTGATCGCGCTTTGTGACACCAACGGTGGTTCATTGCCCGAACAAATCACCCGTGGGTTGACGGCGGCGAGCGAGATCAAAGTGCCACTGGGGATCCACTGCCACGACGATTCGGGGCTGGCCACTGCAAACACCCTCGCCGGTGTGGAGGCGGGAGCCGTACAGGTGCAGGGAACTATCAACGGCATTGGTGAGCGCTGTGGCAACACCAACCTATGTACGGTGGTGCCCAACCTGCAGCTCAAGATGAATCACCGCTGCGTCAGCGCGGCACAGTTGCGGAAGTTCACCGACCTGTCCCATTTTGCCTACGAAGCCGGCAACGCCGAACCACATCGCGGCGACCCGTATACCGGCGCTTCGGCTTTTGCCCACAAGGGCGGAATGCACGTGTCGGCCGTGCAGCGAAACCCGCTCACCTACGAGCACATCGAGCCTCGGCTGGTCGGCAACGAACAGCGCATCCTCGTCTCCGAGCTGTCGGGAAGAAGCAACGTTGAGGCCAAGGCCAGGGAGTTCGGACTGCAGGTCGAAGACCGGGCCGACGAACTCAAGCAGTTGCTCTCGGAGGTCAAGGAACTCGAGAGCATTGGTTTCCAGTTCGAAGGAGCCGACGCATCCTTCGAACTCCTGATGAGAAAAAGCCTTAAGGACAAGCAGCAGTTCTTCAAGTTGCTAGGCTATCGCGTTTCCGATGACAAGCCAGGCGAATCCGAGCCCACCATCGCTGAGGCGACAGTCAAGATCCAAGGTCCTGGCGGCAAGGTGGAACACACGGCCGCCACCGGCGACGGCCCGGTCAACGCGCTTGATCGTGCTCTCAGAAAAGCGCTCGTCAATTTCTATCCCGAGATCGATGACGTGCAGCTGCACGACTACAAGGTCCGCGTTCTAGACAGCGCCGACGGCACAGCGAGCATGGTGCGGGTGTTCATCGAGTCCGGTGACAGCGAATCGCGCTGGGGAACGGTGGGACTTTCGCACAACGTCGTCGAAGCCAGTTGGCAAGCGCTCGTTGACGCCATGGTCTACAAAATACTGAAAGACAAGAAGAGGAGTCGGCAACGGAAAAGGACGTCGCCCACCGTTAAGTGAGCCATTACTTCGACTTCAATGCTGGCTGCCGGATGCGCCCGGAGGTAATTGACTTTGTCGCCGAGCTCCTGGGCAACGATTGCGGCAACCCCTCGAGCATGCACTCGCCGGGCCGGCGCGCGCGCGCGCTGCTCGAAGAAGCTCGCGATTCTACGGCTGTCCTGTTTGGTGTCGCCCCGGACGAGGTCATTTTTACTTCCGGGGGTACCGAGTCCAACAACACGGCCCTCCGAGGTGCGATGGCCCTCGATCCTGCGCTTCAGCTGCTGGTTTCCAGTAGTGAGCACGCGTCTATCTCAGCCGTGGCCGACTATCTCGAAGAGCACGGTCGGCAGGTCCGCAGATTCACGGTAGATGCCGCGGGCCAACTCGACCTTGAGCTGATCGGGCGCGCGAGCAAGGAAGCCCGTAGCTTGCTGGCCCTGTCACTGGCGAATGGCGACACAGGGCACCTGCTTGAACTCGACAAGATCTGCTCATTGCTGGCGCCGGCCACCAGTTTTCATCTCGACCTCGCCCAGGCAGTGGGCCGTATTGCCTTGCGCCTTCCTGCCGAGGTCACCACTGCAGCAGCGTCCTGCCACAAGTACGGGGGGCCACTTGGCTGCGGAGTACTCATCAAGCGCGGCACCGAACTGGAGCCATTGATGGCGGGTGGCGGGCAGGAGCGCGGTGTCCGCGCCGGGACTGAGAACATCGCCGCCATCGCCGGCGCAGGCCTGGCCGCCCGGCTCGCACTGGCCCAGCTCGACGAGGAAGCTTCGAGGCTCAAAGGACTGGCCAGCCTGCTCTGGTCGCTCATCGGCGATCTGCCCTCGATACGCCTTCTGAGCCCCGAGGACGGCTTGCCGGGCACACTGACGGTCGCGCTTGGGGACGTCCCAGCTGACGTCATGATAGCGGGCCTCGACCTTGAGGGTTTTGCCGTATCGAGTGGTTCTGCCTGCGAGGCGGGTTCGCCCGAACCGCCGGCGACCGCGGTCGCGCTGGGCCTTGAGGCCCCGTGGATCCACGGTGTGATACGAATGAGCATGGGCTGGGAGAACAGCAGGGACGATGTTCTTGCGCTGGGCAGCTCGTTTAATGCTGTTGCCGGCAAGGCGAGGATGGCCGCGTGAGCGAGCAGACGCAGAAGACCACCAGGCCGGTAGTAGTGGCGATGAGTGGTGGGGTCGACAGTTCTGTTGCTGCCGCGCTGCTGGTTGAACAGGGGCACGACGTTATCGGCATATCTTTGAGACTCGCACCCGACGATCCTGCGAATACCACTGGTTGTTGTGGTGTGCGCGACTTCGCCGATGCCGCTCGGGTGGCAGCACTGCTCGGTATTCCTCACTACACCATGGACATGAGAACCCAGTTCAAGGAAAAGGTCATGCTGCCTTTCGCTGCCGAATATCTCGCCGGCCGTACACCGAGCCCTTGCGTGCTCTGCAACCGCGAAATCAAGTTCTCGCTGCTCTTTGACCGGGCCAGGGCGCTGGGCGCGACCCGGGTTGCCACCGGGCACTACGCCAGGACGGATAGCAGCGGTAACAGGCTGAGACTTCTCAAGGGCGTTGACGACAACAAGGACCAGAGTTACTTCCTCTTCGAAATGGGGCAGGAGCAACTGGCCCATACCCTGTTCCCGGTCGGTGACCTGTCAAAAACCCAGGTTCGTGAGCACGCGCAGCGCTTGGGGCTGCTGATAGCAGACAAGCCCGAAAGCCACGATATTTGTTTCGTGCCACCCGGCGGCTATGCGGCCGTCGTCGAACGACTCAAGGGCCTCTCTGCCCCCACACCGGGCAAGATCGTAAGCGGGCAGGGCCAGACTCTTGGTGAACACGAGGGTGTCCACCACTTCACAGTGGGCCAACGGCGCGGACTCGGCATCAGCGCAAAGCAACCGCTTTATGTGACCGGGATCAACGCGAGCAATGGCGAGGTGAGGGTGGGCGACCGCGAACAACTGGCCTGCAGCGGGTTGGTGGCCGAAAGGCCCTGCTGGGTTTCCGGCGACGCGCCTCGTGAGGGCTCTCCCGTAGAGGCAAGGATTCGATATCGCCACGCGCCTGTCCCCGCGACGGTGAGCCAGGCAGACGGTAAGCTGACAGCAATTTTCGACGCGCCCGAGGAAGCCGTGGCACCGGGCCAGGCCGTTGTTTTCTACGATGGCGACGAAGTACTGGGCGGCGCTTGGATACAACAGGCGCTGCACTACGAACCTGCCCTGGGTACAGAACAATGCGCGTAGCCATCGCCACACTCGGTTGCAAGGTAAACCAGTACGACGGCGCGGTGATGAGTAATCGCTTCAGCGACAGGGGCTGGCAGAGCGTGGCCTTTTCTGAACCCGCCGATGCTTACGTGGTCAACTCCTGCACTGTGACCGCGCGCGCCGACTCGGACGCCCGCCGTCTCTGTCGCAAGGCTCGCCGTAACTCGCCAAACGCGCGGGTAATCATGACCGGCTGCTACGCCCAGGTCAGCGCCCCCGATGTCGCGGCCCTCGAAGAAGTAGACTACGTGGTCGGCCTCGGAAGGCTTGACGACCTCCTTGACGCAGTCAACGGCGAGCTCGAGGAACGGATCGCCGTGTCGGACTTGAGAAAAACCACCGAGGTGTCGACCCTGGGCCTCGAAAGCTTCCCCGGGCGTGATCGCGCATTCGTTAAAGTGCAGGAAGGCTGCAACTTGTTCTGCACCTTCTGCGTGATTCCAGTTGCCCGCGGACGCAGCCGCAGTGTTTCGCCGCGGCTGATAATCGACGAAATTGAGCGTCTCGCGGCGCGGGGCTACCACGAGGTCGTTCTCACCGGTGTACATCTTGGCGGATGGGGCGCCGACCTTGAACCGGCCGAGAACTTTGCCTTCCTGCTCGAAGCGATTGCCGAGCGGAAGCTGCCCCTCAGGGTGAGGATCAGCTCGTTGGATCCCCCTGAGCTCAACGAGCGGCTGCTCGACGTGATCGCCGAACCCTGTTTCTGCCGCCACCTGCATGTGCCCCTGCAGGCCTGTGACAACGTGATTCTCGAGCGTATGCGACGGCGCTACACCCTGGAGCAGGCCGACAAGTGGCTCGAACGCCTGGCCACCCGCGTGCCCGGCATTACCATCGGTACCGACCTCATCACCGGCTTTCCCTCGGAGAGCAGGCAGCAGTTCGAAGCGGGGCTGGATTATCTCGAAAATTCGCCGGTGGACTACCTGCACGTGTTCCCGTACTCGCGCCGGGATTCTACTTCTGCTTCCAACAGATGGACGGAAATCGAAGCGTCGGAGGTTCACCGCCGCGCAACTGAAGCGCGAGAGCTCGACTCTCGGCTTCGCAACACCTGGCTTTCCAGTCACGTGTCGGCAGCCCCCCCGAAAAGGCTATCCATGCTGGTTGAGAGCGAACGTGACAAGACCACGGGCTTGCTGCGCGGGTATTCCGACGAGTACCTGCCGCTGCTTCTTGACGGCGAGGACTCGGCAAAAGGGCGTCTGATTCCCGTAAACATACACTCGAGACAGGACGAGCGACTCAGGGTGCTGGCAGCGTGACCACCGGCACCGAAAAAGACACGCTCGTCGGCCTGGAATCGCGCATCGGCCACCAGTTTAATGACCGGGAATTACTGGCTGAAGCCATCACCCACCCCTCTCGCGCGGGAGAGACTAAGGCCCGCAGTAACCAGAGATTGGAGTTTCTCGGTGATGCAGTACTCGACCTTCTGCTGGCGCAGGAGCTACTGCTTCAACACCCATCCTGGGACGAAGGCCGTCTCAGCAGGAGCAGGGCCTCGCTGGTCAGCGGCAGGGCCCTGGCTTCACTGGCCGCAGGACTCAGCCTGGGCGACTGGGTCAGGCTCGGACGCGGCGAACGTACGGCCGATGGAAGTATCGCTCCGAGCATACTCGCCGATGCTTACGAAGCCTTGATGGGCGCTGTCTTCCTCGATGGCGGATACGCTGCTGTGCGACAGGTCGTCGCCATTCACTTCGCGGACCGGCTGGACGAAGTCACCACCTCCGACCCCGATCCCAAAACTGCGCTACAGGAACTCACCCAGAAAAATTACGCCGAATTGCCCACTTACGAGACAACCAAAATCAGCGGGCCGGATCACGCCAGGGTTTACGAGGTGGAGGTATTTGTCCAGGCTCGTAGCATGGCCAACGGCAGCGGTCGCAGTCGCAGGGAGGCCGAGCAGGAAGCTGCCGAGCACGCACTCGAGCGACTCTCACGGGAATCATGATCGAAAACAAAACAGGCACAGACAGCGAAGAGACGCTCGATACCCACGCTGGAACGGTCACGCTCGCGGGCGCTCCTAATTCCGGCAAATCTACGCTCCTCAACAAGATCATTGGTCAACGGCTGAGTATCGCCACGCATAAGCCGCAGACCACCCGTAACCGCATTCTCGCGGTACACAACCACGGCAACAGCCAGATGATTTTTCTAGACACGCCCGGCATCCATGGCGAGCGCGGACTCATACATCGGCGTATGCTCGCGGCGGCACGATCGAGCATGGAAGAGGCCGACGTGCTGTGCTGGTTGGTCGCGGCTGACCGCGGACTGCGAAGAACTGATAAGCGAGAACTCTCCGCACTGAGTGAACACCCTCGGGTAATCGTGTTGCTCAACAAGATGGACCTGGTCCGGAGACAGGACCTGCTTCCCTACATGAAGCAGGTTGGCGAACTCGCTCCCAATGCCGAGGTTCTCCCCTTGTCGGCCCGCAAGGGGGAGAACGTAGAGACCCTCCTCGAACTGCTGGCCGGCTACCTTCCCCCGGGCCCCTGGCTATACGGCAAGGACGTTCTCACCGACATGTCCGAACGCTTTTTCGTAGCCGAACTGGTACGCGAGCAGCTGTTTCGGCAACTGGAACAGGAACTCCCTTACCGGGTAGCAGTATCGGTGGAGTCGTGGGAGCGACGCGGCCGTACACTCCACATATCCGTCTGTATCTTTACCGATTCCAAGTCTACCCGTCCCATGATAATCGGCCACGGCGGGGAGAGACTCAAGTCGATCGGCAGCGCGGCCCGCGAAAAAATAGAACGCCTCGTCGAATCCCGGGTACACCTGGAAATCTTCGTCAAGGTAAGGGCCAACTGGCCCAGTGATCCACACTTCCTCGCGGAACAGGGACTCTAAAAAAACTATGCAGAATCGACTCGCAAGAGTGGCCATCGTCGGGCGGCCCAACGTAGGCAAATCTACTCTCTTCAACCGTTTGCTCGGAAGGCGCCGATCGATCACCCTCGATACGCCCGGTGTCACCCGCGACCCGGTATCGGCCTCTGTGCAGTGGGGAGACCGGCGCCTCGAGCTGGTCGATACCGGCGGCCTGGGCGGTGAAGCGGTGATCGAGCTTGCCGAACCCGTGCACCAGCACACCCTGGAAAGCATTGAAGGCGCAGACCTCGCCGTAGTGGTGTTCGATGGCAGGGCCGGCTTGAACCCGCTCGACGCTGAAACAGTAGCCCTGCTGGGACGCGGCCGATTACCCGTGCTTTACGTGGCGAACAAGGTCGAAGGCCCGGCCCAGGAAGACGAGCTCGGAGAGTTCAGCCGCCTGGGAATCGACGAGCCACTGGCGGTGTCGGCAGAACACGGCGCGGGGATCGGCGCCCTCAAGGATGCCATACTCCGGGCTATCCCCGAACCGGAAGAAAACGAAGAGGAGTCTCCCAGGGGAGACTCGGTCTGCCGGGTGGCAGTCGTCGGACGGCCGAACGTAGGCAAATCCTCGCTGGTCAACCGGCTTGCCGGTTGCTCACTGTCGCTGGTGGACGACAAGCCCGGAACTACCCGCGACGTGGTCGACCTCGAACTCAGCCGCGGAGATAAGGACTACCTACTGCTCGATACGGCAGGCATGCGCAGGCCCTCGAAAGTTGATCGCGGCGTCGAAGAACTGAGCGTCGGGCGCAGCGTGGGTGCGGTCAGGCGTGCCCAGGTAGTGCTCATGCTCATCGACCCAATAGAAGGCGTTACCGACCAGGAAGCGAGAATCGCGAACCTGGCCTGGCGCGAGGGCAGGGCGCTGGTGATCGCCGTCAACAAGTGCGACCTGCTTGGCAGCGAGGGAGAAAAGCGACGGCTGGAAGAAACCTTCAGGCGCATTTACGGAAGTCTCTACGCCGCTAAATTCTGCTTCATGTCGGTTCTGACCGGGGAAGGGGTCGATGGCTGCTTCAAGAAAATAGACGCGGCCTATGTGGCTCATTCCCTGAGCGTGAGAACCTCGGAACTCAACTCGATAATCGCCAGGGCGGTCGAAGACAGGCAACCGCCGATAATCGGTCGCGGGCGGCTCAAAATATTATACACAACACAGACCGGGACACGCCCCCTGACGGTCACGCTCTTCGTTAATCGCAGCGGAGTGCCGGAAAACTACCGTCGCTACCTGGAACGCTACCTGCGCGAGCAGTTTGACCTCGAGGGAAGCCCGATTCGCTTGCGCTTCTCAAAAAGATCCTCGCACGGCGACGAACGGCCCGAATAACTCGCGCCTCGAGCCGCTAAACGCCCCGGCCACTGCGAGCGTGTTCAACGGCAAGCGAGGCGTAGCTGTCAACCGTTTCGCTCATCCAGCGTTTTTCTTCGTCGCTCACGTCGCGAACTACGCGCGCCGGCTGACCCATGACGAGTTTACCCGCCGGTACTTCCATGCCGGTGGTGACCAGGCTCATCGCGCCTACGAGCGCGCCTTCACCAATGACCGCGTGGTCGAGAACGATACAGCCGATTCCCAGCAGGGCGCGGTCACCGATGGTGCAGCCGTGGGCTACAACCCGGTGTCCGAGCGTCACCTCGTTGCCGATGGTGGTCGGAGCCTCGTCACGGCTCACGTGGATCATGCACTGATCCTGCACGTTCGTGCGCTCGCCTATCCTGATGTAGCTGACGTCGCCCCTGACAACCGATTGGTACCAGATAGAGGCACCGGCTCCCAGCGAGACATCGCCTATGACTGTAGCTTCGTCGGCCACCCAGGCGGTATCGGGAATACGGGGAAAACTGTCAAGATAGTGCTTGAGCACAGCGAGCGTGCGCAAAAGGCAGCGCGGTTTGATAAGTACGCGGTGGTCGCTTATAAGGCAACATGGAACGGTTGGATGCGCTCCCAGAAGCGCTCACTTTTGACGACGTACTACTCGTCCCCGCGTATTCCGCGATCTTACCGACAGACGCGAACATTTCTTCACGGCTTACGCGCAACCTCGTACTTTCGCTCCCGCTGGTGAGCGCGGCCATGGATACGGTCACTGAATCCCGCATGGCGGTGGCCATGGCCCAGCTCGGCGGGATCGGCTTCGTTAATCGCAACATGTCAATAGAGCAGCAAGCGGCCGAGGTCGCTCGCGTTAAAAAGAGCGAAAGCGGAAAAATAGTGGACCCCGTTGTAGTCGACCCGGCTACATCGCTTCGCGAAGCGCTGGAGATCATGCAGGCCAACGAGATATCGGGGTTACCGGTATGCAAGGATAGTCGCCTGGTGGGTATTCTGACCAATCGTGACGTCCGTTTTGAAAGAAACAAGGACCGGCCCGTCAGCGAAGTAATGACCAGCGAAAACCTGGTTACCGCTGGCCCCGACGTTACCAACCAGGAAGCCACCGACGTCCTGCAGAAAAACCGCATTGAGAAACTGCCCCTGGTGGACAAAGACGGTCGCCTGGTGGGATTGATCACAGTCAAGGACATCCAGAAACAACTGGATTATCCGGGTGCATCAAAGGACTGCCACGGGCGACTTCTCACCGGAGCGGCCGTTGGCGTAGGTGAAGACCGGCTCGACCGTACAGCCGCGCTGGCCGAAGCGGGCGTCGACGTAATCGCCGTCGATACCGCCCACGGGCACACGGCCAACGTGTTAGATACGGTCAAGCTCGTTAAAAACGAGCACCCCGACCTCGAGGTCATTGCCGGCAACGTCGCCACTGCCGATGGCGCTCGAGCCCTTCTCGACTGCGGAGTAGACGGTGTCAAGGTTGGAATGGGCGTGGGCTCTATCTGCACTACGAGAGTGGTGTCCGGGGTAGGCATTCCGCAGCTCACAGCTATCCTCGAAGCACGCTCGGTCTGCGAAGAAGCCGCCGTACCCGTCATAGCCGACGGCGGGCTGAGGTACAGTGGCGACATTACCAAGGCGATGGCCGCAGGGGCGGATTCGGTGATGATCGGCAGCCTACTGGCCGGTACCGAGCAGAGCCCGGGTGAAACGGTGCTTTACCAGGGCCGCAGCTACAAGCTTTATCGTGGCATGGGATCCCTCGAAGTGATGCGCGAAGGTGCAAGTCGAGATCGCTACGGGCTGCAGGAACAGGACCGCCTGAAACTCGTGCCCGAGGGTATCGAGGGCCGGGTGCCCTACAAGGGCGACGTAATGGCGACCATCGACCAGTTGTCCGGTGGCCTTCGTGCCGGGATGGGTTACCTTGGCGCCGGCGACATCTCCGAGTTGCGCGCGAACGCCCGTTTCATGAGGGTATCCCCGGCCGGACTCGCCGAAAGCCACGTGCATGACGTCACCATGACCCGCGAACCCCCCAACTACAGGCGAGAGTAAACAAGCAACGTGATCGCCATACTGGATTTCGGCAGCCAGTACACCCAGCTCATTGCCCGCAGGGTGAGGGAAGCGGGAGTGTACTGCGAAATACTCCCATACAACGTCGAACTTGAACGACTTACCGCCCACGAACCGGCGGCGCTCATCCTTTCCGGCGGCCCGGCGAGCATATATGAAGAGGGCGCGCCCCATCCGCAGCCAGGCGTACTCGACCTCGACCTGCCCATGCTCGGTATCTGTTACGGCATGGGCGTTCTGGTGACGGCAGAAGGCGGAAAAGTAGCGAGCTCCGGCCACAGGGAATACGGCCCGGCACCCCTTACAGTGACGGCGAACGAGGGCTTGTTTTCCGGTTTTAACGGCGCCAAGCCCCGCGTATGGATGAGCCACGGGGACAGACTGGAGAGCCTCCCACCTGGCTGGAGCGCGGTCGCGACGAGCAAAAACTCGCCACTGGCGGCTGCCCAGAGAGACGATGGCCGCCGCCACGTCGTGCAGTTTCACCCCGAGGTAGTGCACACGGAGAGGGGCAGCGACGTACTTTCGAACTTTATGTTCAAGGTCTCCGGACTCAAGAACGATTGGAGCATGGAGAGTTTCGTGGACGCAACAAGTCGACGAATAAAAGAGCAGGTCGGCGATGGCCACGTGATCTGCGGCCTGAGCGGTGGGGTGGATTCTACGGTCACGGCAGCGCTGCTGGAACGCGCAGTGCCGGGCCAGCTAACCTGCGTGTTCGTAAACAACGGACTTTTGCGCAAAGACGAGGCAGACGAAGTAAAGGGTAGGCTCGGCGACTATTTCGGGGCCGATTTTGTATACGTCGACGCCTCGGATCGGTTTCTCGACGCGCTCGCCGG
>DUBO01000022.1 GCA_012960245.1 Candidatus Binatota bacterium
GTTGTTGTGGTGGTTGTCGTCGTGGTGGTGGTTGTCACCAGAACGCTACAACTTCCGCAACCAAAACTTTCGACCTCAGAGACGCACTGGTTATCCCAGTCGATGTTGCAACAATACGGATCTGATGAACAGACGCAGGCTTCGACGACGGGGTCGCTGCAACCGGTCTCGCCGGAAACGGCCTCGCAACAGTCGCTCACCACCACCGCCCGGCACTGGCACTGCTCGGCACCGCTACCGGCCGCGTTACACGGCCCCGGGCAGGCCGAGGACTGCGTTCCGTCGCACTGCTCGCCGGCTTCAACGATATTGTTTCCACACACGGGCGCCGGGCAGCTGCAGTCGGGGTCGCAGGGACCGGCGACACAGCCGCCCAGCTCGGAGCCATCGCAGCTTTCGCCGCTTTCGATGATGTCGTTTCCACAGATGGGCGCCGGGCAGCTGCAGTCGGGGTCGCAGGGACCGAGCGGGCAGAGTCCAAGGTTATTGCCGTCGCACTGCTCGCCGCTTTCCACTATCCCGTTACCACACTCGGCATTTCCGACCTGGCAGCTGGCGTTGTCGAAACGAAAACTGGCGATGCGGGTGGTCCAGTTGCCGCCGGCCGGCATGTACTCGTTGGTGTACCAGAAGGTGCACCCGTCTGCCGGGTCGACGTTCATAGAACTGTAGTCACCCCAGCGCGTGCCCGCCGCCTGCGAACTGCTGCCGTTTACTATGGTGGCCTCGCCCGTGGTCATGGCGCCGGCGGGGTCGCCGGCCGTGCGACCTACGTAGCGGATGCCCGGAAACACGGTGCTGCTGCTCACACTGTAGCCGAGCGCGATATTGCCACCCGAGTCCATGGCTATGCTGCCCATCCAGCGGTGATGGGAATCGGGCGCCCAGGTCCCTTCCTGGTGGAGCGTCCAGGCGCCGCCTCCCGTCCGCCGCAGCTCGAACCAGCGTATGCCGTGGTGATCGGAGGCACCGCCGGCCACGTCGGTCACGAAGTTACCGACCAGGACCTCGTAGTCGCCGAAATTACGGTACTGCACGCGGTTCATGACTACTTCGCGCAAGGGGTCCAGGCGGGTCGTCGTCCCGGGCTGGGGTACGCACTCGAACGATGTAAGCCCGCACAGCTCCGACTCGAACTCAGAGATCGCAATATCCTGGGCCTTGGCGAGCGTAGAGTTACCCGGGGTTACGAAATCAACGTCGAAATTCCAGATCTCGAGATAGTCTTCGGTCGGGTTATTCGAAGCACCGTTGTGGACCTCGTCGTCGCGCTGGCGAAACAGCAGGCCCGGCGACCCCGCCGGTGGAGCCGCCAGGCCGTCGGCGTCGGCTGGCTGCACAATCTGGAAACTGAAGCCTCCCAGGTTCTGCACGGTCAGCCTTACAAACGACGCTGTCGGGTCGCCGGCCAGCATCCTGTCGCGGTCCAACGCGTAAACCGCAGGGCTGCTTTCGTTCGTACCGACGTAGTATGCGTCGTTCCACACTCCGTACTTGGGGTAGTCGGGAAACTGGGGCACGGAGAAATCGTAGGCGTGCCAGCCACCGGCCACCGGGTCGCCTGTACGCGACACGTACACGCACAGGTGGTTACCCGAGCTGGCAAACTCGCTCAGCAGCCAGCGACCGGCCAGCTGGTCGTACAAGACTATCGGATCGCCGCGTCCCGAAGCGCAGGCGCCGCTACCAGGCCACAGTGAGTGCAGGCTGGTCGGGCCGGCCACGGTGGCGCCGGTGCTCTTGTTGATCACCAGAAAAGGTGTGCCACCAGAGCCGTTGGTCATCTGTATGTAGTAGGTCGGCCCCACGTCGCCCACGGTGTCGGGCGGCATGACGAAGCTGTTGCCCAGCCCGTCGGTGTTGAGCAGCGGCGCGCTGAAGGCCCTGGAGCTACCCCGGTACTGCAGCGCCTCGGAGACCGAGCGCTGCAGGTGAAGCAGCGGGTCGGGCTGGTCAAGGGTGGTCCAGTTCAGCGGACCCGTGCCCCTGGGATACAGGCGCCGCTTGGGCCCCTCCATCACCGAGCGGCCGGGAAGGAACTCCTCTACCAGCGGCAGTTCGCGCAGGTTGCCCGTGAAGGTCCTGGCAGCCACGGCCCGGCCATGGGAAATCTGCTGGGCCTGGGCGGCGGCCGAAGCAGGCAACATGCCCATCAGCACGGCCGTGGTGGCCAAGGCAACCAGGAGCAAGTCAGTGAGCCTCGACGGCGCGATGCAACCGTGCCCGGGCACAATCAAGCCCATGAGCGTGTCGCCCGTCACCGACACCCGTACCGGCCCCTGGCAGCTTTTCCCCGTCACCATCGATCACCCCGGCAACCGCTGGGCGGTGGGCCGTACAGGAATGTACAGAACGGGGTAGCTGATTACAAACCGTTTTTGTGCACTGCCCTCAAGCTTTTACACCGGCCAACAGAATTGCAAAGCGCCTGGCTCGGTGAGAAACCATTGAGTTATGAAAAACGAAAAGCTGGAGCTCAAGCACACCAACTACGCCGTCGACAACGGCGTAGCCACGATTACCCTTTCGCGCCCCGAACAGCTCAACGCCTTCACCCCCCGCATGATAGGCGAGCTGCTGGTCCTTTTTGAGCAGGTGGACCGGGACGACTCCGTGCGCGCGGTGGTCGTAACCGGTGAAGGACGCGCCTTCTGTGCGGGAGCGGACCTGTCCA
Source organism: Candidatus Binatota bacterium (assembly GCA_012960245.1). Classification (NCBI taxonomy): domain Bacteria; phylum Candidatus Binatota; species Candidatus Binatota bacterium. The sequence goes on from DUBO01000022.1 coordinate 2,675, forward strand.
CGGGCGGATCGACCTTTGATTCGGCAGCCCACGGCGAAACCGAAGGGCTCGACACCCATCGCGACGGCGGCGGGCGCGTGGCCCTCGCCATACACAGCTGCCGCAAGCCCGTCATCGCGGCCATCAACGGCCCCGCCGTGGGCGTGGGCATAACCATGACACTGCCGATGGACATCAGGATAGCGGCCGAAGACGCCAAGATAGGTTTCGTCTTTGCGCGCCGGGGCATCGTACCCGAAGCCTGCTCGTCCTGGTTCCTGCCCAGGATAGTGGGCATAGCCAAGGCCAGCGAGTGGGCAGTGACCGGGCGCGTGTTTCGAGCCAGCGACGAAGCCGACTCGGGCTTGTTTAACTACGTGCTACCCACAGACCAGGTGCTGGCAAAAGCAATGGACATCGCGCGTGAGATCGCCGACAACACATCAGCTGTGTCGGTGGCGCTGGCGCGCGCGTTGATGTGGCACGGGCTCGGACAGGCCTCGCCGCAGGAAGCCCACCTCATCGATTCAAAATGCATCTGGTGGGCCGGTCGCGGGGCTGACTGCCGCGAGGGGGTAGAGGCCTTCCTGGCCAAGCGACCCGCTGAGTTCCGTATGAGCGCGTGGAGCGACCTTCCCGACTTCTACCCCTGGTGGGAAGAACCCGAAGTCTGAGCTCGCGCTACTCAGCTCTGGCAGCTCAGCTCTGGCACTCGGCGTAGTCTACCAGCTCCTTGAGGTAGTCGAAGGAGTACATGCCGGTGTCGTGCCCGTCTGCCCAGCGCAACCTGAGAGCATAGCGGCCAACCCCCTCTATGCCTTCGAGCCTGGTCACGCCGCCGGCCACGAAGGTGACCTCGTTGCTGTGCCCCTGGCATTGAGCGCAAGGACACCAGCCTCGCAGACCCTCGAGAAGGTAGCTGTTCGAGCTGCCGTCCTGCCAGGCTATCGTGAGCAGCCCGCTGTCGTTGTCGTGCTCCACGCTGGCCGGCTGGGGACCACGCAGTTCGGGCCCCGCCTCGAGCAACTCGCCCACCTTGTCGGCAAGCGCAACAAAGCGGCCGGCCACCTCGCTTTCGGGATGGGAAATCACCAGGGGCACGCCCGCGTCTCCGCTCTGGCAGACTTCGGGCTCCAGCGGCAACTCGGCCAGCAGCGGCACGCCAAGCGTTCGCGCGGTCTGCTCGGCTCCCCTCTCGCCGAACACCGGGTCCACGTGCCCGCAGTCGGAGCACACTATACCGCTCATGTTCTGCACCACGCCGAGCATGGGAGCGTTGAGCCTGTTGAGCAACGAAACGCCGCGGGCGACGTCTGCCAGGGCCAGGTCCTGCGGCGTGGTGACGATGACTACACCGTCAAGCGGTACTTCCTGGGCGACTGTGAGCTGGATGTCGCCGGTGCCCGGCGGCATGTCGAGCACCAGGCAATCGAGCTCGCCCCAGGCCACGCCCCTTAGAAACTGCCTCGTGGCGCTCATCACCAGCGGCCCACGCCAGAGCACGGGCGAATCCTCGTCGAGGAAAAACCCCATCGAGATTACCTTCATGCCGTGCACCTGCAGGGGCTTGACGAGTTCTCCCTCGGGACGCGGCCGCTCGAGCAGGCCCAGCATAACCGGCGCGCTCGGTCCGTAGATGTCGAGATCGGCAAACCCGACGCGCAGCCCCCGCGCGGCCATGGCCGCCGCCAGGTTTACGGCCACGGTGGACTTGCCAACGCCACCCTTGGCCGAACTGACGGCCACTATGTGATCGACGCCGGGCAGTTGCTGCACGACCTTTTCCTGGCCTGTTTTCTGCGCGGCCCCTTTTTGAGCTCCCGCTTGGCTGGCTGCGTTGTCAGGCATTGCTGCTGTCGCCCTCTACCGATCCATTACCCGAGCCGTTGGCCTGCCCGCTT